>NZ_JCBANC010000036.1:0-63173 GCF_059760815.1 Achromobacter sp. 1012554356
GCGCATCGCCCGCCGTCCCGCGACATCGACCCCGTTTCCCTGCGCCTGTTCCTGGCCGCGCTCGAGGAGGGCAGCCTTGCGCGCGCCGCCGCCCGCGAGAACATCGTGCCGTCGGCCGTCAGCAAGCGCATGTCGGAAATGGAGGACGCGTTCGGCGTGCCGCTGCTCGAGCGCGGCGTGAAGGGCGTGCAGCCCACGCCGGCGGGCGATGCGCTGGCCGCACACGTGCGCCGCGTGCTGGAGGACATGGATCGCATGCACCGCGACATGGCGGGATTTGCGACCGGGGTGCGCGGCCATATCCGGCTGGCGGTCAGTTTTGCCGCCTTGTCGGGCGACCTGCCGGCGCAGATCCAGTCGTTTCGGCGCGCGAATCCGCAAATCGATGTCTCGCTGGAAGAGGACACGACGCAGACGGCGTTTCGCGCCGTGCTGGAAGGGCGGGCGGACGTGGCGGCCGGCTCCGATTTCGGGCATGAAGGGCTGCAGGTGTTTCCCTTTGGCCATTGCGAACTGGCGGCAGTGGTGCCGGGCCGGCACGTGCTGGCCGACCGCGAGACGCTGGGTTATGCGCAATTGCTGCCGTTCGAGCAGATCGAGCTGAACCGCGACAACGGCATCAGCAGCGTGTTCGACCAGGCGGCGCGCGAGGCGGGCATGACGCGCCGCATCAGCGCGCGCGTCAGCTCGCACGAAACGATCTGCCTGCTGGTGTCGCGCGGCATGGGCGTGGCGGTGGTGCCGCATTATTTGAAGCCGCGCCTGGCGCACCTGGATATCCGCTTCATACCGCTGGAAGGGCCGTGGTCCAGCACGCCGCTGTGTGTTGCGGTGCGGGATCCGGAGGCGCTGTCGCCGGCCGCGCGTGCGCTGCTCGCGCATCTGGGCGTGCTGGGGGAATGAAGCGCGCGTCAGGGCTAACCCGGACGTTCCGAAACGAGAATGCCCCCATGCTGAAAGACCGCTACCCGCCATTGGCGCCTGCCCGCGATCATGCAGGCATGCTGGCGGCGGGCAAGATTTTCCGGCCGACGCCGCGCTTCCATTGAACAGGCAGGCAAGAGGAATCCCAGATGACAGCAGCACCGGCTTCACCCTTCATGGACAGCACCGAACTGCCTCTTCGCGGCATCAAGGTCCTGGAACTGTCTCACATGATCATGGGGCCGGCCGCCGGCCTGTCTTTGGCGGACTTGGGCGCCGACGTCATCAAGGTCGAACCGATTGACGGCGATCGCACGCGCCGCTTGAAGGGGTCCGGCAGCGGCTACTTTCCCGTCTTCAACCGCAACAAGCAGAGTCTCGCGATCGACCTCAAGTCGCCCGAGGGGCAGGCGGTCGTGCGCCAGTTGGCGCTGCAGACCGACATGATCGTCGAGAATTTCCGCGACGGCAGCCTGGCCCAATACGGGCTCGATTACGAATCGCTGTCGGCCGAGAATCCAGGGCTGATCTATGTGTCGCTCAAGGGCTTTCTGTCCGGTCCCTACAAGCACCGCACGGCGCTGGACGAAGTGGTGCAGATGATGGGCGGGCTGGCGTACATCAACGGGGGCGCGGACACGCCGCAGCGGGTGGCGGCGTCGGTCAACGACATCCTGGGCGGCACGTTCGGCGTGGTGGGCGCGCTGGCCGCGCTGCACGACCGTCATGCCACCGGCCGCGGACGCCATGTGCGGTCCGGGCTCTTTGAAAACAATCTGCTGCTGGTCGCCCAGTTCATCGCGCAATTCCAGTTGACGGGTACGGCGCCCAAACCGATGGGCGCGGAGCGCAAGCCGCCATGGGGTGTGTACGACGTCTTCGAGACGGCCGACGGCCGCGTGTTCGTCGCGGTGGTGGGCGACGCGCAATGGCGCAACTTCGCGCAGAAATTCCTGCCGCCCGAATGGGCCGCGGATCCGCGTCTGGCCACTGCCGTCGACCGCGAGGCCGCGCGTTCGTGGCTGGTGCCGGGCGTCGGTCAAATTCTGAAGAAGTGGAAGACCGATGCGCTGTGCGCCGCGCTTGAGGAAGCCAACCTGTCGTATGGCCCGATCCGCCAGCCGCACGACCTGCTCGACGACGCGCACCTGAACGCGGGGGGCGCGCTGCTGCCGACCCGGCTGCCGGACGGCGGCGAGATCTCGGCGGCCGCATTGCCCATCGAGTTCGATGGGCGCAAGGCGGGCAAGCGGTTCGATCCGCCCACCCAAGGCGCGCAGACGCACGCCATTCTTCAAGGCCTGGGCCTGGATGCCGCACGCATCGACGCCCTGCGCACCGCGGGAGTAATTGCATGACGCCAGGGCGTTAGCGCCCGATTTCTGTCGAGGCGGCGTCAGACCGCCAAGACATCCATCAAAGAGGAGACACCCATGATCCGCAAACTCGTTGCGCTGGCCGCACTGGCCGTCGCATGTACCGCCACTGCGCAGGACTATCCGAACAAGCCCATCCGCATCATCATCCCGTCCACGCCGGGCGGCGGCACCGACTACATCGGCCGGCTGATGAGCACCAAGCTGCATGAACTGAACGGCTGGGCGGTGGTGCCCGAGAACAAGCCCGGCGCCGGCACCGCGCTGGGCCTGGCCGAAGCGGCGCGCTCGCCCGCGCAGGGCTATGACCTGGTCATCGGCCAATCCGACAATGTCACGCTGATCCCGCTGCTGATGAAAGTGGCCTACGACCCGGTCAAGGACCTGACGCCGGTGGCGCTGGTGGCCACGACGCCGATGGTGCTGCTCGTGGCCGAGGCCTCGCCCTACAAGACGCTGCCTCAGGTGATCGAGGCGGCCAAGAAGGAGCCCAACACGATTTCGTACGGCACATCGGGCACCGGCGGGGGCGTGCACATGGCGATGGAGATGCTGCAGCACGAAGCCGGCTTCAAGATGCAGCATGTGCCATACAAAGGCTCGGCGCCGGCGCTGGCCGACCTGATGGGCGGCCATCTGCAGTTCGCGGGCTCGTCGATCTCGTCGGCCGCCACGCTGATCAAGTCGGGCAAGGTGCGCGCGCTGGCGGTGACCTCGCCCAAGCGCAATCCGGCCTTGCCCGACGTGCCGACCGTGGCGGAGCTGGGATACAAGGATTTCAGCGTGGTGACCTACTACGGCGTGCTGGCCCCGGCCAAGACGCCCGACGCCATCGTCACGCGCCTGAACAGCGACTTCAACAAGCTGCTGGCGCGCCAGGACGTCAAGGACGCACTGGCGTCGCAGGGCCTTGAGACCGATCCGATATCCAGCGCTCAGTTTGCCGCGCTGATCCAGTCGGACATTGGCAAGGCGCAACAGACCATCAAGAGCGCCGGCATCGTCATCCAGCAATAAGACACGGGAACACACATGAACCAGGAAGTCAGGCTTTGCGAAGTCGGGCCGCGCGACGGGCTGCAGATGGCCAAGGGCATGATGGCGGGCGCCGACAAGCTGCGCTGGATTCGCCAGTTGGCCGATGCCGGCCTGCGCGAGATCGAAGTCGGCAGCTTCGTCTCGCCGCGGCTCGTGCCGCAGATGGCGGACACGGGCGACATCCTGCCCGAGGTCCTGAAGATCGACGGGCTGACGGTGTGCGCGCTGGCCTGCAACCTGAAGGGCGCCATTGCCGCCTACGAGGCCGGGGCGCACGTGCTGGCGTTTCCCGTGTCGGTCAGCGACACGCACAGCCGCGCCAACGTGGGCAAGGGCACTGACGCGCAGGTCGAGATGCTGGCCGCCATCATCGACTGGGTGCGCGCGCAGGCGCGGCCGATGCGCATCGACGCCGCCGTCGCCACGGCGTTCGGGTGTTCGATGGAAGGCGAGGTTCCGGTGCGGCGTGTGGCAGAGGTTGCGGCAGCGGTGGCGCGGGTGGGCGCCGATGAAATCGCGCTGGCCGACACCGTGGGCTACGCGCATCCGGCGCGCGTGCGCGAGGCGGTGCGGGCCACGCAGGACGTCGTGGGCGCACGGCTGACCAAGCTGCATCTGCACGACACAATGGGATTGGGCCTGGCCAATGCGCTGGCGGGGCTGGACGAAGGCATCCGCGCCTTCGATTCCTGCCTGGGCGGGCTGGGCGGCTGTCCGTTTGCGCCGGGGGCGTCGGGCAACATCGTCACCGAGGATCTGGTGTTCATGCTGGAAAGCATGGGTTATCGCACGGGCGTTGACCTGACCCGCCTGCTTGCGGCGCGGCCGCTGCTGGCCGAGTCATTGCCGCAGGAAACACTGCGCAGCGGCGTGGCCGCCGCCGGCATTCCCGGAACTTACGCGGCGGCCGTTTAGGTCAGCGATACACCAGGACGGGCAGGGTGGTGTGCGCCAGCACCTTCTGCGTCTGGCTGCCCAGCAGCAGGGCAGCCATGCCGCCGCGCCCGTGCGAGGACATGGCGATCAGATCGCAATTGCGCGTCATGGCCACGTCGACGATCACCTGATAGGGCGAGTCGCTCTCGCGCATCTCCGTGACGCAGGCCACGCCCGCGGTGCTGGCCTTGCCGGCGGCTTCAGACAAATAGGAACTGGCCAACTCCCGCGCCTGGTTCTCGTACACGCCCCGCACGCCTTCGAGCTGCACGGATTCCATGGAGGGCATCTGGAACGGGCTGTACACCGTCAGGACCGTGACGCTGGCGCCTAGCTCGCGAGCGAGCGCAAGGCCCTGTTCAAGGCCGGAATTAGCCAGGCTGGATCCGTCGATGGGGATGAGAATGTGCTTGTACATGGCAACCTCCAGGAGATGAGCCGCGGCGCCTCTTTAAAGGAACCACGAGTCAAGAAGCGGGCACGGGCAGGTTACATCCTACTCCGGGCTCCGTCGTCATGACATCCCGGAGAGTAAGGCGTCATGCGCCAGCGGCCGCATCCCGTGGCCGGGCGAATGCCAGCGTGCTGAGCAGCATCATCATCAGCACGGCGGGATAGGCGTAGCGGTAAGCGGGAAACGGTATCACCACGAGCAGCAGAAGAACCGACGCAACGGGCGCAACGGCCGCCATCAAGACGCCGGCGTCCCGCGTCCGGGCCGCAAACATCAAGACGATGAAAAGTCCGGCGCATAGGGGAAGGGCGGGTTTCCAGAATAGCCAGAACCAGCTCGCCGTCTCGGTCTGGTACTTGTACTGCTCGATGGTTTCGGTCAGCGCGGGAATCAGGCTTCGATGCGGGCCGGCGAGGGGCAGAAATCCGCGCTCCTGATCATCGATACCCAGGGCGGCCGTGGTCTGGAATGGCAGTTGGCCCACGCCGATGTGCCAGATCATTCTGGTGACGCATAGTTGCCTGTCCAGCAGAATCTTGGGGTGCGCCCAGAGGATCCTGCCGACCGCTTTGGCCAGATCGAGTTGGTGATTCCACAGGAATGTCAGATATGCATTCCGGTCCAGCAGGATGTTCCGCGAAACCGAGGTTTGCGTCGTATCCGTCATCAGGCAATTGAAATCCGCCCAGGCTTCGCGGGGCGCCAGCTGATAGAAAAGGGCGGAATCCTCTGGGTCGATGGGAACGCCACTGGCGACCGACGCGGCGAAGAGATGGTAGATGTACAGATTGGCGAAGAGGCGCGGCGGCCTTTCCGAAACGTCTTCAACGGCGCGCTCGGCAAGGAACTCCCGGCGTTCTGCCTTTGCCAGGATGGACAGGGCGTTGGGAATGGCGATGGCCAGCGCCATGAAGACCACGCCGGTCACGATTGCGTCGCGCTTGGCGTGGCGCCGGTACAGCAGGATCAGGACGCACAGCATCGCCACCATGATGGCGGGCATGACGTTGCCGCGCATGAGGCCCGCGGCCAAGGCCGAGCACACGATCGAGGTCAGCAAGAACGCTGGAACGCGCGCGCCGCGCGGCGTACGGAAGGCGGCCATGAGTGCCCAGCTGAAAAAGAGGGCAGCGACTGCGCTGATGGCATCTTTGCCAAGGTTGGTGAAAAACAGAGGGTATTGCGGCGTGAAAGCCAGAACAAGTGCGGCTGCCGCCGCGCTACAGGCCGGGACGCCGCGAAAGCGCAGTTCCCGCAAAATCAGCCCCACCGCAAGCGCGGCGAGTATTCCTTGCACCGCGACCAGCAAGGCGGGCGAGGTGTCGATTCGCGCGAACAAGCGCATCAGGTAAGTCGCGGCATAGCCGAGCGGCTCGGAAAGCTCGCCGCCGATCGCCGCTTGTACCCATTGGAGGGCGGCGTCGTACCCCACATTTGCGGGGTAGTAGCTTAACTGCGTCGCCGCTGTCGACAGAGCAAGCGGAAATGCCAGCCACAGCGTCTCGCGGCGTTTCGGCGTGCTCGCTGGTCCTGCGCCCGAGACCGTCATCAAACGCAAGGCGATGGCGGAAGTGGCCAGGAAGATCAGCGCGAAGATACCGACGCGGGCAGGCAAGCTGTAAAGGGCTTGCGTGGCGTTGGAAGGCACTACCGAATTGGCGCCGCCGACCTCGATGGGCAGGATCGACTCCGTGGCGCTTTGCAGTTCGATCTGATCCTTGTATCCCGCGCCATCGCTCAAGACGGCCGCGCTGGGCTGGGGATAGCGAAGCAAGGCAAAGAGAATGGGCTCGTCCGCCGTTCTGATCACCAGGGGCGGCGCATCTGCGTCCGCGCTAAACGTGACCGAGTCGAGGGCGCGGATTTCCGTCCATCCCGATGCGGGAACTGAAATGGCGTCTTCCTTGCGGAGCGCATCAATCCGCAAGCCGTAGAACACGACCTTGAGTGATCCGCTGTAGCCGGCGGCAGGCGCCACTTTGAGTTGATAGACCGGCCGTTCTTGAGCCAGGTCGAGGGACAGGAACAGTAGGGTCGCGGTCAACAAACTGGCCAGCCATACCCAAGGCGGCGCATACCGCCGCGAAAATGCGCTCATGAACTGCATAACGCCGCGGTGCTTCCTTATTTCAGTACGTTAGTGCGCGTGCCCGGTGGGTTTGAACGGCAAAACACCAGGCCGCTTAGTAGCATCATCACCAACACCGCCGGGTAGGCGTATCGGTAGGCGGGAAACGGGATCACGAGCAGCAATTGCACGATGGTCAGTACTGGCAGCAGGGCCACAACCATCACGCCAACGTCTCGGGTGCGCACGAGATACAAGCCGACGATGAACAGGCCGAACGCCAACGGCAGCGCCGGCTTCCAGAAGAACCAGAAACGGCCGGGGCTTTCTGCCCACAGCGCGTAATCCTGGATGTGCTGGCGCAGCGAAGGCCAGGGCGTCCGGCTTTCTCCGGCAAGGGGGGGGAAGCGCTTATCGACGACGTCGTAACCGAGCATCGCGGTGGCTTGGAACGGGCGGTCACCCACTCCGATCTGCCACAGCACACGGGTTATGCAGGCTTGCCGTTCAAGGAGAAGTGCTGGATTGTCTCGAATGATGCGCAGCACGGTTTGCGCCATGGCCGGCTGATGCGCCTGCAGGTGCGCGTTGTATTCGTCCTGCGTGAAGCGGATGTTCTGGCCAAGACTGGCCATGGTCGTATCCGTCATGTAGCAGGAGTAGTTCTTCCACTTCTCTTGCGGAATGATCGCAAAAAAGGGCCTGGCCTCGTCGTCCGTGACGGCGATATCGTTGGCCATGGCGGCGCTGAACAAATGGTATAGGTAAAGATTGGTGAAGACGCCGAGCGGCAAGTCGGCATTGGGCAGGATGCGTACCCGTTCCGCCGGCCGCTGATATTGCTCCACTTCCTGTGCCGCCAGCGCCGCGAGGCTTTTCGGAATCACCAGCGCGACGACGAGAAAGACCACGCCAGCGCCGATCAGCCGGTAGGCGCGGCGACGCCAGAACAGCAACGCCAGGGCGGCAGCCAGTGCCACCAGGATGATGGGCATGACGTTGTTGCGCATCAGGCCCGCAAACAGGCCTGAGACGACGAGCGCGGTCAACATGCCCCACGAGGGCAATGCGTTCCTTGGCTGGCGAAACAGATTCAGCACCGCCCAAACAAAGAACAGGACGCCGGTCACGCAAAGCGGATCCTTGCCCAGGTTGGTGAAAAACGTGAAGTACTGCGGGGTGATGGCAAGAACCGTTGCCACGCCCAGATTGGCGGGAAACGATAATCCCCGGTGGCGCAATTCGCGCAGAACCAGCGCCATGCCAAACGCCGCCAGCACTGCCTGGATCGCGATCAACGGCAACGGAGAGCTGCTCATCGACGCGAATGCACGCATCAGATACGTCGTCGGATAGCCCAGCGGCTCAAACAGCTCGCCCCGTCCGGCCGCCTGGGCCCACTGGAGAGAGCCGTCATAGCTGACGTTGCCAGGCAGGAAGGCAATCAGCGTGGCGCCCGACGTGATGAGAAAGGGCAGGGCGCTGAACACAATCTCGATCCGGCGCGGGTGGGGCCGGGGCGTTTCATCGGCACGGGCAGGCCGCGTCATCTGCCAGGTAATGGCGGTGAGCAGGATCAGAATCGCCATGGCGGCAAAGATCCGGGTCGTCACGCCGAAGCGGGGCGCCTCTGCGCTGGCCGCGAAGGACGAGCCCGCGCCGCCAATGACCAACGTGGACAAGGTCTCCTGGTCTGCGCGCAAGGAGATCAGGCGCTGATCGCCCGCGCCGTTGTCCACCGTGGCCGAACCGCCTTTTGCGTGATGCACGAACGTCAGATTGACCGGGGTGTTCCGCGCCACGATTTCCAGGGGGGCGGCCGGCGCCTGCGCGCTCAGAACCGTCGAGTCCGCGCCTCGGATGATTTGCCAGCCGCTTGCGGGGACGGTCAGGATTCCGCGGGATAGGTAGGAATCGAAGTCGTTGCCGTACAGCGCCACGGTGACGCTGCCTTCCTGCGATGTGGCAGGCGAAATCCTGACGCGATATTCCGGCTGCAACGCCCCAAGGTTCAACGACAGGTAGATGAGCGTTGCAGTCAGAATCAGTGCGAGCCAATGCCCCGCGGTGAAACGTTGCCACGCAGAGGGCTTGGTTGCCATGGCGTTTGTTCAGTCCAACGGTTTGCTGCCGGCGCGCGCATTCTGCAGCGCGACGTAACGCGCGAGATTGGTGATGGCCCGATGTTGCGTATTGATGTGGCGCGCGAGCAGGATCAACGCGTTGATGACCGCCACCAGAAGCAGAATGATGAAGAAGTCCAGGCCTCGGCCGATACCGAAGAAATGCGCGATCCGCGACGTGATCTCCGGATTCCAGACGAAGTAGATTCCCACCAGATACCCGAGGCAAAGCAGGATGCAGACCCAGGTCGGCCGGATGAAGGCAAAGCTGTAGACCGCCATGAAAAGAAATACGACGGTCAGCAAAATGCTGAAAATCATTTGGAGACTCTCCCCATCAGCAATTCCATCAGGATGCGGATCGCATTGGAGCTTCGTTGCCCCTTTCTGATGGAATATTCCGTATACACGATGGTTACCGGGTGCTCGATGAAGCGCACCTTGTGCGCCGCGATATGGTCGAGAATCTCTGACGCGTGTGCCATCCGGTTTTGCTTGAACTCGAACTCTTCGCAGAATTTGCGGGTCAGTGCGCGAAAGCCGTTGTGCACGTCGGTCAGGCGAATCCGCGCGGTAAGGCGTGTGTACAGCAAGGCGCTGGTCAGCACGAGCCTGCGTGAAAACGGAATATTGGTCTTGGTGCCCAGAAAGCGGCTGCCCAGCACGGCGTCGACTCCGCTCGCCTTCAGCGCGGCGAGCATGGGCAGGATTTCGCGGGCGTCATGCTGGCCGTCGGCATCAAACGTGATGATGTATTGGGCCTGCTGCCGCAGGGCATACGCGATTCCGGTCTGCAGCGCGGCGCCCTGGCCGAGATTGATGGGATGCGAGAGGACATGCGCGCCCGCGTCCAGGGCCGCCTGCGCTGTCGCATCCGACGAACAGTCGTCACACACGACGACGTTCCTGACGTACGGCAGCACCCCCGCAATCGTGTTGGCAATGACGCTGCCTTCGTTATAGGCCGCGATCACGACCCATACGTTGTCTTCGCAATTTGATGTCATGGTTCACTCCGTCCCCAGGATGATCAGCCCGATTCCGATAACTGCCAGGCCGGCGATAAAACGGGGAGTGAGCGTTTCGCCAAAAAAATACCAGCCGCCCAACGAGGCAACGGCCAGGCTGATGATGGTGAAGGGATAAGCGCGCGAAAGCGGGATGAACGTCAGCAGCCACACCCAGAAAATCAGCAGGACGCCGTAGCTTGCCGCGCCGAGCAGGAATGGCCAATCCGAAGCCAGCGAGAGCAGGCGTGCAAACAGCCCTTGGTGTTCGTTGGGCAATTGGCGCTGCGCGGAAAACTTGAGCAGCAGCTGACCGGTGCCCATGCCCACCGAGAAAAGCGTGACCAGCAGGATGTGAACCGCCTTCACACGGCCTCCCGCTTGCGGAAGACGAGCCGCATCGCGTCAAACAGATTGACCGGCACTCCCATGCGGTGCATCCACGCAGGCAGCGTCGGCCGCAGCGAAACATACCGGAGCACCTGGTACACGATCAGGCCAATCGGCACCTTTTTCCAGGGATGGTCCATATGAACCAGGTCGAGCCCCAGACGGTCGCACAGCGCCTTCAGGGACTTCGGCGTGAAGAACCACAGGTGTTGAGGAGGCGTCATGAGGCGCCAGTTGCTGCCGGTGGCTTTTGCGACGGCGGAGGAGAAGTCGCCCGTCGTCATGAGCAGCAGTCCGCCCGGCTTGAGGGCGCCGGAAGCCGCTTCAAGCGACGCGACCGGATCGGGCAAATGTTCGATAACGTCCAGCAGGACCACGACGTCGGCATCCGTGAAGCGGGACAAGGCCTCTTTGGATACTTCGCCGTGGTAAACCTTGTCGTGTCCCCGGGCGTTGCAGCTTTCGACAGCCTCTTCACAAAGTTCGACGCCGCCGACCTCATAGGACGACGCCTTCGCCTCGTCGAGAAAATAGCCGTAGGCGCAGCCCAGTTCAATGAGGCGGCCGCTGCCCGCACCCAGCTTTTTCAGCAGCGCGATGTCTTGCCTGAACTGTGCGTGCAACACTTCGCTAGCCTGGACGTAATTTGAATACCCGTCCTCGCGGCCGCCATTGAAATACGAGGAATCGTAATAAGTGGCGGCATCGAATTGGCCGGGTTCAGCCTTGCCTGCGCCGCATCCCCGGCAGCGATAGATGGGTATTCCTGCCTTGTGATAGGCCAATTCGAACGCGGAGCTGGTTTGGCACAGAGGGCACGCAGGCACTGTAGGCATGGGAATAGTCGACTTTTGAGAAAGACAGATGTTCGGGCAATGCTGTCAGTGGCCGCCCCACGCCGGTTGATGCGTCAAGGAGCGCAGCGATTCGCTCGAGGGGGCTTGCGGCGGCCGCAGCCCGCGGAACATCCGTTACAACAAACGCTTTGGCGGAGGCGGTGAGATTCGAACTCACGAACGGTTGCCCGTTGCCGGTTTTCAAGACCGGTGCAATCGACCACTCTGCCACACCTCCCGTCGTCGCCATTCAGGCAAGGCTCCGACATTATCGGCTGGCCTGTCCTGCTTTTGCTGACGTTTTGCGGTTTTGCGGCCGCCAGGCAAACATTCTGCCCAGAACGGAAACGCGATATGCCGCAAAGGGCGCAATAATAATCCATTTGCTGCAAAGGAGGCACGCGATGCACGCTGTTGAAATTACCCGCCCCGGTGGCCCCGAAGTCCTCGTCCCCGTGGAACGCCCCACGCCCGAGGCCGGCGCCGGCGAAGTTCTGATCAAAGTGAGCGCTGCGGGCATCAACCGCCCCGATGTGTTCCAGCGCAAGGGCAACTACGCGCCGCCGCGCGGGGCGTCCGACCTGCCGGGCCTGGAAGTGGCCGGTGAAATCGTCGGCGGCGACGTGGCCGGCAGCGGCTTTGCCGTGGGCGACAAGGTTTGCGCCCTGGTGGCGGGCGGCGGCTATGCCGAGTACTGCGTCGCGCCCGTGGCGCAATGCCTGCCCATTCCCAAAGGCTTGTCCGACATCGAGGCCGCCGGCTTGCCGGAAACCTATTTCACCGTGTGGAGCAACGTATTCGACCGCGGCCGCCTGTCCGAAGGCGAGGCGCTGCTGGTCCATGGCGGCGCCAGCGGCATCGGCACCACGGCCATCCAGCTCGCCCGCGCGATGGGGCACAAGGTGTATGCGACGGTCGGCAGCGACGATCGCGCCCGCGCTGTCGAGGCGCTGGGCGCCGACAAGGGCATCAACTACAAGACGCAGGATTTCGTGAAGGAAGTGCTGGACGCCACGGGCGGACGCGGCGTCGACGTGATCCTGGACATGGTGGCCGGCGACTACATCGCCCGCGACATGCAGTGTTTGGCGGACGACGGCCGTATCGTCATCATTGCCCAGCTTGGCGGTTCGCACGCCAATGTGGATACCGCGCAGGTCATGCGCCGCCGCCTGACCATCACCGGCTCCACCCTGCGTCCGCGTCCGGTCGCCTTCAAGGGCGCCATCGCCCGCGCCCTGCGCGAACAGGCCTGGCCCCTGCTGGAAAAAGGGGCCATCAAGCCCATCGTCCACGCCACGTTCCCGCTGGCCGAAGCTTCCAAGGCGCACGCCATGATGGAAGGCGGGGAAAATATCGGCAAAATCATCCTGACAATGTAAGAAACGCGCGGCGTTCGGCGTATCGCCGCGCAACAGGATACAATCTCGGGTTTCGCCTGGAATTTTTTCCAGGCAGGCCCGTGGGCGGTTGCTGCACAAGGACTCTCTTTCAGGGCCCGCAGGTTCACCACCTCACATCCAATCGTCAGACAAATTCGCCATGACTTCAGTCGAAAACCGCGCCCGCCTCGTGCTGGGCAACTGGAAGATGCACGGCAACCTTGCCGAGAACGCCGCGTTGCTGACCGAGCTTCGTGCCGCGGATGCGGCGGGCCACTGCGAAATCGGCATCTGTGTTCCGTTTCCCTACCTGGCGCAGGCCGCTTCGGCGCTGACCGGCAGCAGCGTGTCCTGGGGCGCGCAAGATGTCAGCGCGCACGACAAGGGCGCGTACACGGGTGAAGTCTCCGGTTCGATGCTGAAGGAATTCGGCTGCCGCTGGGCGCTGGCCGGTCACTCCGAACGCCGCGTGCTGCACGGCGAAACCGACGAGATCGTGGCTGCCAAGGCCCAGGCCGCGCTGGCCGCCGGCCTGACCCCCGTGGTTTGCGTGGGTGAATCCCTTGCCGACCGCGAAGCCGGCAACACGCTGGCGGTGATCGAACGGCAGCTCAAGCCCGTGCTGGCGTTGGGCGCCGATGCCGTTTCCCGCATGGTGCTTGCCTATGAACCCGTCTGGGCCATTGGCACCGGCCGCACGGCCTCGCCCGAGCAGGCCCAGGAAGTCCACGGCGCCATCCGCGCCGCCCTGCGTGCGCTCGGCGCCGCGCAAGTCCAGGTGTTGTACGGCGGCAGCGTCAAAGCCGCCAACGCCTCCAGTTTGTTCGCCATGACTGATATCGACGGAGCCCTGGTCGGCGGCGCGTCGCTCGTGGCCGAAGAGTTTTTGCGAATTGCCGCCATCTAAGTTTCCGTTCCGGAGTCTGTAATGCCCCTGATGCTCAAAATTCTGCTGGCCGTCCAAGTGATCTCGGCGCTGGCTATCATCGTCCTGGTCCTGCTTCAGCAGGGCAAAGGCGCCGACATGGGCTCCGCTTTCGGTAGCGGCTCGTCGGGTAGCCTGTTCGGCGCCACCGGCGCGGCCAACTTCCTGTCGCGCGCCACCAAGTGGGCCGCGGTCGTGTTCTTTGCCTCCACCGCCGGCCTGGCCTATGTCAGCCATAAGGGCACCAGCGGCCCCGCCGTGGATTCCGGCGTGATGCAAAGCTTCCCGGCCGACCGTTCGGTCCCGCAGGCTCCGGGTTCCTCCGTGCCCGCCACGCCGGGTGCATCGTCGGTGCCGGGCGCGTCCTCGGTACCTGCCGCTCCGGCTCCCGCCACCCCCGACGCCTCCGTGCCGGCGGCCCCGGCTGCTCCGGCTGGCGAAACGCCGGCGCAAGCACCTGCCGCTCCGGCAAAGTAAGGCGCAGCAGCAAAAAGGCCGGCGTAAGCCGGCTTTTTTTATGCTTGCCGCATTGAAGCGATCTGCCTGGAATAGCCATGGAAAAGCGATTGATGCCGTCGATGATGGCGCTGCAGTGTTTCGAGGCGGTGGCGCGGCACATGAGCTTCACGCGCGCGGCCGAGGAACTGCACATGACGCAGAGCGCGATCAGCAAGCAGATCGCGCAATTGGAGGCCCTGCTGCGCAACCCGCTGTTCCTGCGCGTGCGCCGCCGGTTGCAGCTGACGCCCGCGGGCGCGCTGTACCAGTCCGAGGTCAAGGCAATCCTGAATCAGGTCGACATGGCGTCGCGCGACATCCAGACCTACGGCAGCGAGACGCAGGTGCTGACCATCGGCACCCAGCCGACCTTCGGGTCGCGCTGGCTGATTCCCCGCCTGCAGCGCTTCATGGCCGCGCATCCGGACATCCAGTTGAAGGTGCGCAGCGAAACCCACCCGTTCGACCTGATGCAGGCCAAGATCGACATTTCGTTCTTCTTCGGCCATGGCGCGCTGCCCGGTGCGCAGTGCGTCGAACTGTTCGAGGCTGATGTCGTACCGGTGTGCTCGCCCGCCATCCTGCACGGCGGCCGGCCTGACAGCCTGGATGCGCTGAGCCGTCAGACGTTGATCCAGTGCGCTTCCCGCCCCGAGGCGTGGCACGACTATTTCTCCCGGCAGCAATTTCAGTCCGACCGCAGCTATCTCGGTCCGCGCTTTGACACCTTCTACATGTGCGTCCGGGCGGCCGAGGGCGGTTGCGGCATCGCGCTCACGCCGCGCCTCTTGGCCGAGGAAGAGCTGCAGGCCGGCAAGCTGGTCATCCCCTGGGATTACGTGCAGCCTAGCGACGGCGCGTATTTCGTGGCGTATTCCGAGCATTCGGCCGAGGTGCCGAAGATCAAGCAATTCGTGGCGTGGGTGCAGGACGAAGCCAGCCAGCCGGAGGGGCGGGGCGCGCCGCGCCCGCTGTCCATGAAAAAACGGACTGATTAAGCCGAATTTTTTCATTTGATCGGAGCCGGGCGGCGTGATGTGATGCGGGCCATCCATTTTCATCGATGTACCGAGCCCGTCATGAGTCAGAACTTCGTCAATCCCGATCAGATCCGCGCCTGGTTTTCGCGCGCCATGTCCGACATGTACAAGCAGGAAGTCCCGCTGTACGACACGCTGCTGGACCTGGTGGCGCAGGTGAACGCCCGAACGATGGCCGAGCAGCCGGAACTGGCCGCGCAACTGGCGCGCACCGGCGAGATCGAGCGCCTGGATATCGAACGCCATGGCGCCATCCGCGTCGGTACGCCGGAAGAACTGGCGAACATGCGCCGCGTGTTCGCCGTGATGGGCATGCTGCCTGTGGGCTACTACGACCTGTCGCCCGCCGGCGTGCCGGTGCATTCGACGGCCTTTCGCGCCACGCACGAAGCGGCGCTGCAGGCCAGCCCGTTCCGCGTCTTCACCTCGCTGCTGCGCCTGGAGCTGATCGGCGACGTGGCCCTGCGCGAGAAGGCCGCCCGCATCCTGGCCGCGCGCCAGATCTTCACGGACCGGGCCCTGGCGCTGACCGCCCGCTTCGAGGCGCAAGGCGGCCTGAACGAGGCCGACGCCCGGGAATTCGTGGCCGAGGCGCTGCACACGTTCCGCTGGCACAGCGAGTCCACGGTCAGCCTGGACGACTACCGCGAACTGCATGGCCAGCATCGCCTGATCGCCGACGTGGTGGCCTTCAAGGGCCCGCACATCAACCACCTGACCCCGCGCACGCTGGACATCGACGAAGCGCAGGCCGAGATGCCGCGCCGCGGCGTGTCGGCCAAGGCCGTGATCGAAGGCCCGCCGCCGCGCAAGTGCCCGATCCTGCTGCGCCAGACCAGCTTCAAGGCGCTGGAGGAGCCCGTGCGCTTTGCGGGCGCTGACGGCGCCAGCGCGGTCGGCAGCCATACCGCCCGCTTTGGCGAGATCGAGCAGCGCGGCGTGGCGTTGACCCGCAAGGGCCGTGCGCTGTACGACCAGTTGCTGGACCTGGCCCGCAGCCGCATCAGCGGCGCGCCCAACGAGGGCAATGCGGCGGCCTACATGCAGAACCTGCAGGACTGCTTTGCGGCTTTTCCGGACGACTACGCGGCGCTGCATGACCAGGGCCTGGCGTACTTCCGCTATTTCCTGACCGGCAAGCCGGGCACGCCGGAGGCGTCCGAGCTGCCGGCCTTGATCGAGCAGGGTTACATCAAGTTCGAACCGCTGGTGTACGAAGACTTCCTGCCCGTCAGCGCGGCCGGCATCTTCCAGTCGAACCTGGGCGACAAGGCGCAGGCCGAATACGCGCAGAACGCCAGCCAGACGGCGTTTGAAGCCGCGCTGGGCGCGGCGGTGATGGACGAGCTGGCGCTGTACGACGCCACGCAGGCGCGTTCGCTCGCGGCGTGTTTGCAGGCGCTCGGCGTGGAGGCGGGGGCGGCGGTGGCGGCCTGATCGGACTGGATTGCCGCCCTTACACGGATAAAGCGGGACAGCTTTCCCGCATTCAAAAATACGTGATAGAATGCTCGACTTTCCAGCAAGGTTCGCCTTGTTGAAGTGGTCAAGCCGACGTGGTGAAATTGGTAGACACGCTATCTTGAGGGGGTAGTGGCGAAAGCTGTGCGAGTTCGAGTCTCGCCGTCGGCACCAAGAAATTCCTCGCAATGAACCCGCATCTCTCTACAGAGGGTGCGGGTTTTTTGTTGGCTGGTCCAAAGAAGATCGGTGGAAATCGGGTAGTTAGCGCCCGGATCAGGCTGGAAAACAGATTTCCAGATACTGGAACAAAGCGCCCCGCAAGGCCCAGCCCCCCTGAAAACCGCGACAATTCAGGGGAAACCCCATCCGGCCGCGCGCCGGCGCTCGCTTGTGCCGCGGCTGCCCGGCGAATAACATGTCGCCAGCTAACTATCAAGCCAACATCGCAATCCGTCGCTCGCGCCCCAGGATCGCGCCAACTTTTTCAATGTTTTCCCGCACCTTCGAATCTCCGAGCCGACATCGGCATGACCGACCGCATCCTCATGCCGGAGCTTTCCGGCATTGGGCGAGGCCGCGTCCGTGCTGAACGCTTCGGTCCGGCCAAAGATAGCCAACAAGAGGACGACCCCGTGGAATGGCCTGCAAGTCATTCCCCGGCTGGCACTCGCTCCTGCGGAATCGGCCAGCCCGTTCGAGGTTCTGGATTTGAAGCCGCTGTCCATTGCCGCGGCGGGCAGCGAGCGCGACGTGTATCTGCATCCGGCAGACAGCTCCCTGCTGATCAAGATCGTCAATGGCGTGCGCCGCAGCCAGGCCAACCGTAAACGCCCCTGGTACAAGCGTTTCCGGCGTGACGCCTCGCATCGCGTGTTCATCATGGAAGCCGTCGAATACATCGCCACCACGGCCCAGCAGGGTGCGCATGGCGGCAATGTGCTGATGGCGCGCATCTTCGGCCTGGTGTTGACCTCGAAGGGTTTGGGCCAGGTGGTGGAACGTATCGTCGATGCGCATGGCAACCTGGCGCCGACGCTCAAGGAAGTGGTTGCACGTCAGGGGTTTTCGCCCGAACTGCGCTATCGCCTGCACGAATTCATCATGGCGCTGGTCGACGCGCATGTGGTGTTCAACGACGTCAGCGCCAGCAACATCGTCGTGGGCTTCAATGCCGAAGGGCGCGAAGGTCTTTATCTGGTGGACGGATACGGCTCCAAGCAGCTCATTCCGGTGTATTCCTGGAGCAAGGCGCTGAACGGCCGGCGCATCCTGCGCCGGTACGACACGATGGCCAAAAAGCTCTTGGCAGCGAGCGAACGCCGGCACTAGGCGTGCATTTCGCCGATGGGGCGTCCCCGCCTATTCATGGCGGATAAGCGTCACTCGCATTTACCTCCAATGTTCTCGATTTCTGCGCTGTCTATTCGACCGGACAGGAAGCGAGAATCTCGGGCGCGAGTTTCTGAATATCACTTCCTGATAGCGCCGGCAGCGCCTCCTCCTTGATATTGCTTTTGATGACTTTCAGCGCACAGGAGCAATAACTGCTGTTTCCGCTGCTCGCCGCAACACAGTTCTTTTCGAAATTGCGATCAAAGTCAGATTGCCGCGAGCAGCTAGTTAACATCACAAGCGTCAGAAACATAAAAATACATTGGCGCAAATTTTTGTGACGCATTGTTAGACTTATCCCTATAATTTCAAATTGTCCCGAATTAAACCACGGGGCCGTCCATGCCCGCGTGACGGAGATTGAGGGATGTTCGTTCAGATTCTGGGCGATAAGAAGCAGAAACGTAACAAAACATGCTAGGCGTAAAATTACGTAGCGAAAACGTCGACCAGTTTGATGTCTTGGGCGAACGAGGGCAGGCCATACACCTTGTCGCCAGCCAAATCCTGACTGTATTGAAAGGCAAGCGGCCCGATCTGCTTGCCAATTTCGCCGTGCCGCAGCCCAGTGAAAACGGCACTCGCATCGATTGGTACGCGCCGGGTCCAGGAACCGTGGTTGCGTGGAACGCGGCGACTGAAACAGAGCAGTCGCGCGCATTGACCAGACTTGAATCGGTACGGGCTGGCGTGGCGCAGTTGCGGGAATCCGTCCAAGCGAAGGGCACCGGCAACGATGCCGCCTTGTTGGGCCAGTTGCTGAAATGGATCCTGCACCATCCTGACAACAGCTTTGTGTACCTCGTGGACGGCCAGCCGGTCATCACGTTCTGGGGTTTTGTGCACAGTGGCGCGGATCGATCCCTGGACCCTCTGCACGCCCTGCGGCCGAGCGCATTCGCGGAATCGGTCCCGCAGGCGCCTCTCGCAAGCACAGCGACCCAAACACCCTTGTCCTCGCCCGCGCTGCCTCAGGTAGTCGCGACCGCGCCTTGGTGGAAACGGTGGTGGATGTGGCTGCTCTTGCTCCTTGCCTTGCTGGCCTTGTTGTTCGGTTTGCGGGCGTGCATGCCAGGCCTCGCGCCCAGCGTGTCCTTGCCGGTCGATACCGCGCGAGCTCCGGCGCCGCGGGACGTGGCGCGGCCGCACGCCCTTCCGGAGCTGACGCCGCCGTCTGGGGTCTCACATTGGAGCGCGCCGGTGGCGAACGGCGGTGGCGCCAGCAGTGGCTTGCCCGCTACTGCGGGCAGTTCGCTGCCGGGAGGGACACCGCCGGCACCCGCCATGGGTACCCCTGGCGGGGCTGCGCCTGCCGTTGCCGGTGCAGACCGCGGCGCGCCAGCGACGCCGCCTTCAGCCGCGCCAGCCACGCCGCCTTCCGTCGCGGACGCCGTCAGTGTGCCTTCTACGCCGCCAGTCCCGGATGCCTCCGCCAGCCCGAGCGACGCCGCGCCGCCGGAGAACAAGGACGCCCTGCAGATTCCGGCTGACGCGGGAGAAGGGAATGCCGATTTCCTGAACGGAAATTGGCGCGCCGGCGCGGGTATTCAGGACCGCGACACCGGCCAGCCGCTGCGTCTGCACTACCAGTTCAAGAACGGGGAAGGGAACGTCACTCTCAATCGTCACAACGGAGTGCAGTGTTCTGCGCCGGTCAGCGCCGCCTTGAGCAAGGGCTCGTTGATGATCAGCAACAGCGTCGCGGCGCAGTGCAGCGATGGAGGCACCTACGAAATGCCCCAGATCCAGTGCCAGCCCGGCGCGTCGAGTATCGCGTCGTGCGCCGGCAATTATGGGGATACCCGATTCCCCATCTCCATGCGTCGCGCCCAACCCTAATCGTTAAGAGAATCTGCCATGTTGCCCCCAGTTGATACCTACGACGCCGACAAAGACAACGTTGAGCTTTTCGGAAACACGGGCGTCCAGTTCCTGGACCTGGCTTGCGCGCTGCCTGAACTCAAGCGAGAGCCGGAGGGTGAGTTCTGCATGCATCCCTCTGGCAGGATGCCCATCCGGCTTTACGTGCCGGACGACGGCAAGCCCGGCTATGAAGACAGGCCGGGCAACTTCTTCGAGACGAGGGCCGTCTTTTCCCTGCCGCTGCAGGAAAGCCTGGAGCTGTTCGACGGCTACTGGCTGCCTGCCCCCTTCTTTCGCTACAAATCCGACAGCCAGTTCGACCGGGGTCCGAAAAACTGGGCGCGCCTGCGCATCGTCAAGCTCGCTGAAGCTGACGCTAATGGCAATACGCACCGTTTGACCCTGGCCTTCGACACGCGCACGCGCGGGCGCGACGACGCTCGCGATTACATCGAGCCCTACGACGAAGACATGGAGACGGGCGCGTTGTTTCGCCTTGCCTTCAATCTCCACGAAATGCAGTGGTTCCTTGACGAACAGGAATGGGTCGTCAAGTGGCTTGAAAGTATCTTTCGCGAGCGCCGGGACGACCTCGAAAACCGGGAAATTGAAAAGGCGCTCGCCAAGAAGGAGCACATTGCCCACTACTTGAACCTGCTCAGCCTGATGCGCGAGGCAGCGCCCACCACGCGCTCCAACAAGGAGCTGAAGGATAAAGTCAGGATCAAGCTGCCGCGCATCAAGGTGCTGAACATGCTTGCGCCCGGCAGCAATGGCCGCAAGGTGATCCGGGGTGGAAGCGTGCCGGTAGACCTGGTGCTGGACGTGGGCAACTCGCGCACTTGCGGCATCCTGATCGAGGAGCACAAGCAAAACGACAACGGTTTGAACGACTACAGCTTCCTGACCTTGCGCGACATGACAAGGCCGGAGCATGTTTACCATCATCCGTTCGAGTCGCGCGTTGAATTCGCGCCGGTCAGCTTCGGCAAGGATGACCTTTCTCTGCAAGGCGGACGCGACGACGCGTTTGTCTGGGTCTCGATGGCGCGGGTCGGCACCGAAGCGACGAACCTGGCCGCGCGCAAGGAAGGCACGGAAGGGTCCACCGGACTGTCCAGCCCCAAGCGTTACCTCTGGGATGCCGAGGATGCCTACGAGACTGGCTGGCGGCCCAATGCTTCAACGATCAAGGGCGAAGCGCCTGAATGGGCGACGCTCGGGCCTTTGAAGAACCTGATCGACGAGAAGGGCATTCCTTTGTATGGACCGTGCCCGCTTTACGAAGGCGAGGAAACTTCAGGCTTTCCCGCGTTTGAGGCGCATTACACGCGCAGTGCGTTGATGGGCTTCATGTTGAACGAAGTGTTCGCGCAGGCGGTGTCGCAGATCAATAGCTGGTTGTATCGTTCGCGCAAGAAAGATCGGACCCTGCCTCGCTTCCTGCGTGCCATCATCCTGACCGTTCCCCCCAGCATGCCGCAGGTGGAGCGTGGCATCTTCAAGCAGCACGCGCAACGCGCACTCAGCCTGCTCTGGAAGAGCATGGGCTGGCACACCGGCGATGGCGACCCCGTCGAGGACAGCGAGGATGAGAAGCACGACCTGTTCGTCATTCCCTTGCCCAAGATCGTCATCAAATGGGACGAAGCGACCTGCGGTCAATTGGTTTACCTGTACACGGAGGTCGTCACCAACTTCAACGGCTATGCCGAGGAGTTCTTCGATGCGATCGCGCGGCGCGAGAAGCCGGATCGTGAATGCATCACCGTGGCCTCCCTGGATATCGGCGGCGGCACGACCGACCTTGTCATCACCGACTACAAGCTGGACCGCGGCGCGCGGCAATCGGCCAACAGCTTCGTCCCGATCACCCCCACGCAGCGCTTTCGCGATGGCTTCAAGGTGGCGGGAGACGACATCGTCCTGGAGGTCATCCGCAAGTACGTGCTTCCCCAGCTGGAAGCCGCGCTCAAGGAGGCAGGCGCCCGGGAAACGGCGAGCCTTATGGAAATCCTGTGCGGAAGCACGGGCGATGACGAACGTCAGCGCCTTCTGCGCCAGCAGCTCACGTTGCAGTGCCTCTATCCCTTGGCGCTCGTACTGCTCAAGGAGTACGAAGGCTATGACCCGGAGAAGCCAGCAGAGCGCAAGGAACAGACCATCGGCGAGTGGCTGCACGATAAGCAGCCGCTTAGTAGCGCGGTGCGGGGATTCGTGGGCAAGGCACTCAATGAAGCCGCCGGGCAGCCGGTCGAGTTTGACCTGGAGGGCGTGGTCCTGACGTGCGACCCGCTCAAGATGCACTTTGACTTCCTGACCGACAACCTCGATATCTGCAATACCTTGCGGAACCTTTGCGAGATCGTCAATTACTTCGAGTGCGACGTGTTGTTGCTGACCGGCAGGCCGTCTGTCCTGCCGGGCGTGCAGGCCGTGATCCGCAAGGCCGTGCCGTTGCCGCCGGGGCGGCTGGTTTCCATGCACAACTACCGCACTGGCGACTGGTTCCCATTCCGCAAGGCCGGACGCATCGACGATCCCAAGACCACGGCATCGGTAGGCGCCATGGTGATCTGGCTGTGCGAGAACAATCGCATTCCGACCTTCAAGATCAATACCGGCACGCTACGACCGAAACCCCTGATCCGCCATTTCGGCGAGATCGGCAACGACAACATGCTCAAGCACGGCAACGTGCTGTTTGCCGACATCCATACGCGGCAGTCCGATGACGGCAAGACGTCCATGGACCAGAGCATCGAGTTGCCCCTGGGGCCGGACGGCGACGTCATTCCGTTCAAGATGGAAAACACTGCGCGGCTGGGCTACCGGCAGCTCAAGGCGGAACGTTGGCCGGCGACGCCGATGTATGTCCTGGGCTTCGACCGGGAGTGGGAGCAGGAATACAAGCGCATGCAGGAAGCCAATCCGAACAGGACCCATGCCTCGGGCCGCGTGTATTTCAAGGTCGCCAAGCCCACCGAGCAGGAGCGCAAGGCGGGCTTGATCAGCGATCGGCTGCTGGTCGCCAAGACCGCACCCCTGACGGACGACGCGCGAGGCAAGCCGGAGGTGAGGCTGCAACTGAACACGCAGCTCCGGATCGGGAAGGCGAATTTCTACTGGCTGGATAGCGGTAGCGTGAAAGGTTGATTCAGGATTGATTGCGACATGAGCGAATCTCAGGAAAAAATTGCGAACCAATGGCGTGCGATTCATCGCGGCGCGGGCCGTGCAATTGCATGGATAGACGCCGTGCGCGGCAACTCCAAGCGGCTCGACGACAAGGCCGATGCCTTGATCCACGGGTTGCGCCGGACCAGCAACAAGGCGCGCAGCCTCGAGCGTGCGGCGGGTCACCCCATGGCCATCGGGTTCTTCGGCTTGTCCCAGGCGGGAAAGTCGTATCTGATTTCCACCCTGGCGGCGAGCGAAGACGGCCGCCTGGAAACGGAGTACGGCGGTCAACGCGTCGACTTCTTGACGTCGGTGAATCCTTCCGGCGGCGGTAGCGAGGCGACTGGACTGGTGACCAGGTTCACGCGGACCAAACCTGCCATCCAAGATGCTGCCTATCCCATCGAAGTGCGCCTGTTCCGGGAAATCGATCTCGCCAAAATACTGGCGAACGCATGGTTCAAGGACTTCGACCAAGGAAAGGTCGAATACAAGATCAACGGCAATGGCATCAAGTCGATCCTTGAGCGGTTTGCCGAGCGGGTGTCGCATGAGCCTCAGCCCGGCGTAAGCGCTGACGACGTCGTGTCCCTGTGGGACTATGTGTCCGAATCGTTCGGCAACCACGTCCAAGCGCTGGAAGGCGACCTTAAAAGCGGATACTGGCCGCAGGCGGTCGCCCTGGCGCCTCGGCTGTCTCCCGCCGACCGCGCGGAGTTCTTCTCGCTGTTGTGGGGCGAGGAAAGGGAGCTGACGAAGGTTTACGCGCAAATGGCCGAAAGCCTACGCGCCATCGGCAATGCCGACGTCGCGCATATCCCGCTCGACGCCGTGCAGGATCACAGCGACGGCCCACCCAGCATCATGAACGTCACGATGCTGGACCAGATCGGCGGCGGTGACGGCGCAACAATCAAAGTGCGCGCGGTGAAGGGGGGAGCATTGGGCGAGCCGGTCAGCATCCGGCGCTCGAATCTTGCTGCCCTGACGACGGAGCTGGTTTTTCCGCTGGTGAACCCGCCGCGGGAACGCAGCCTGGAAACGGTCGACCTGCTGGATTTCCCCGGTTACCGGGGCCGATACGACAAGGCCCGTTTGAGCGAAATTCCGAACAACCCGGTAGGCGAGCTGCTGCGTCGTGGCAAGGTGGCCTACCTGTTCGAGCTGTACACCGAAAATCAGGAAATGAACGGCCTGGTGCTGTGCACGCCGGCGCACAAGCAGCCCGAAACGAGCGCGGTAGTGCCCGTGCTCGATCGGTGGGTCAGGCGAACGCAAGGCGATTCGGGCCGTGATCGCGCCGAAACGTCTGGCTTGTTTTGGGCCGTGACCATGTTCAACGCGCGCGTCACGGACATGCTGCAGAAGGAAGACAAGTGGCACCAGGAGTGGAAGGGCTTGAACGACATTGCGTTCAAGATCTATGAAAGCCTCGACTTCATGCGTGACTGGAAAGGCGGAAAGCCGTTCAGCAACACGTTCCTCGTGCGCACGCCTTCCTACTCGGACTTCACGACCAAGGACGGCCACAGGGAAGTCGGCGTGTCTCCTGAGAAGCGGGATGCACTGAGCCGGATGCGAGAGAGCTTCGTCAGCGCCGATGTGCTGCGCAGCCGGTTCCCGCAGGCTGGCGAGGCGTGGGACGCCATGATGCAGCTTGACGACGGCGGTATGGGACGCCTGGCCGGCGCCATCGCGCAGATCAGCGACATCGGGTTCAAGCTCGATCGGCTGCGTTCCCAGGTCGAGGACGCACACCACACGATCGCCGATGTTGGCGTGGGCCTGTTTTACCGTGAAGGCAGCGATGTCGAAGCGGCACGAAAGAAGAAGCGGGAACTGGCTGACAAGGTCGCGCCCGTGTTGCGTGGCATCGCCGAGAACTCCAAGGCCTATTTCATCCTGTCGGAGTTGATGCACGCCCTGGAGATTCCGAGCGAAGCACTCCGCAATCTGTATCTGAACGGCGCCGACGTGCCGCAGGTGCGGCGGATAGAGGCCGAGGTGAAAGCGGCGCCCGCGAGCGCTGGAGACGATCTGTTTGCCAGCCTGCTGGACAGCGGCAGTGGCGGCGGAGACGACGCGCCTGCCATCGCCGCTGCGGATGTGCCCGTTGATACCTACGAACACTGGTTCGCCGATTCGGCGTTCAAGCTGTGGCTCAATCACTTGAGCGAGATTCCCGCCCGTACGCGCCAGCACGCGATGCTCAAGAACATTCCGCAGGATGTTCTGGAAATTGTCGTGGAAGAGCTGCGCAACGCCGCCTATCGGGACAATGCCAATGGCCACAACCTGCCCAAGCAGATGCTGCTTAGCCTGCTCGCGCGCTCGGACAGCGCCTCCAAGCGCGATCAGATGGTCATGAGCCAGGTGCTGCGCGTGCAAATGGTGCTGCGCGACTTCATTGCGTGGCTGGGTTACCCCGGCATGAACGACGACGACAAGCCTGCCAGCGCATCGGTGGCCAACGGCAAGGTCTTTGCAAAGACCACATCGCTTGACGCCGCCACCGGCCTGCCCGACCTGCCCGAGAAGAACGAAATGGGCAAGGGGCGCGAGTTTTTGAAGGACTGGGTTGCTTGCCTGACGGACATGATCGTCAAGAACGCAGGCTACACGGCCGGGCAGGAAATCAGCGATGAGCAGAACGAGGCGCTGGGCGCCATCATTGCGGACATCAGGAAAGGTTGATTTATGGCTGTATTTATATCTTTGAGTCCGCTGCCGAGCCGGCGCGCGGGTTACGCCGAACTCCAGATCGAAGGGTGGAGCGGCGACGCCGTCGAAGTCGAGCTGAGCATCCGGCGCAACTCCTCGCCGGCGCACCTGGATGCGCAAGGGACGTGGGGCGGCGAACAACAGTGGCTGCGCTTTGGCCATGGCCAGGCGCGAGACGGCCGGCTGGTCATCGAGATTGGTCCTTCGATCGTGGACGCGATGCTTGAGGCCAAGCGCAATTCCCAGTTCCTGATAGAAACGCGCAAGCCGGGCGGTAGCGTGGCGCGCTATCCGGTTCGTCCCGTTCCAAATGATGTAACGCCGTCGACCGCGGCGGGCGAAGCGCCTGCGCAGGCCGAAGTCGTCAATGTCGCGGCCGCCCCGCAGCCTACGCCGTCCGAGCCGGCCGTCCTGCCGCCAGCGGTCGAACCCGCCGAACCGGCGGGCCAGCCTGAATCTGCGCCGCCCGAAGCGCGTAAGTCCAAGCCGGTGCTTGCCATCGTCGCTGCCGTGCTGGTGCTTTTGATTGCGGCCGGTCTGGCCGCCTGGTTCTTCCTCAAGAAGGGCGACGCGCCCGAGCCAGCGCCGAAGGCGGACGTTCCGGCGGCCGCGCCGGCGGCTTCTGCAGCCGCTTGTTCGAAGGACAGTATGGGCACCGCTGCCGAAATGGTCTTCGTGCAGGACTGCGTGCGGGACGTCAAGGATTCCGCAGCGATGTTGTCGATCATCCAGGCCGCGCGAGACGCAGGCAAGTGCTCGATCGCACAGCGGCTTTACGCCAACCGCGCGCAAGCAGGTGATGCGCAGATCGCCCTGGCCTATGCACAGGAATACGACCCCGCGACCTACAAGGACAACGCCTGCTTCAAGGCAGATGCCGCGACCGCTACGTACTGGTACCAAGCGGTGCTGGAGAAGGACAAGGGTAATGCGGTAGCGCAGGCGCGCCTGAAGGAGCTGCCGAAATGAGGAAGATCGTTGCGGCAATCGGTCTGGTTGGCATGTCCTTCGCGGTCCACGCCGCGGCGCCCCTGTTGCAGGAAGGCAAGAAGACGCTTTACCAGCGCGTGCTGACCACGCCGGGCTGCCAGTTGCATGAGACGCCGCAAGGAAAGCCGGGCGCGATCCAGGCCACCTTCAGCCGCTTCTATGTCTACGCGAATCAGGAGGCTGGCGGCAAGCACTGGGTGCAGGTCGGGCCGGATTCATTCGGCAAGACGCTGGGCTGGCTCGACCGGGCCTGCACGGTGGACTGGAAAATGCAGATGTCGCTGGCTTTCACCAACCCAGCCGGCCGGGACCGCACCTTGTTCTTCAATGACCGGGCGGCGCTCGATTCGGTGCTGAACGCGATCGATCCTGTGGAGAAGATCGCGCCCGCGCGCCAGCAGCTCAAGACGTCGGGTAAGGCCGCGGGCGTCGTGGCGCAGGAGCCCGAGCTGTTCGTCGATATGGCCAAGAACTTCTACCTGCTGCCCATCCTCAGCGGCGAAGAGGTGATGACGGAACAAAGCATGCGCGTGCGCGTGCTCAACGTGGCGTCTGTCAGTGCGGCGGATCCCGTGAATGCGGCATCGGGCAGCCAAGACCAATCGACCGAGCAGGAACGCACCAAGCAGATCAAGGAATTCAGTTCGGCGGTCGTCTTCGTCATCGATTCCACCATTTCGATGGATCCTTACATCGAGCGCACGCGCGAGGCCGTTCGCAAGGTCTACGCAAAGGTCGAGGCGGAGAAGCTGGGCGACAAGGTCAAGTTCGGCCTCGTGGCATTCCGCTCCAGCACCAAGGCCGTGCCGGGTCTGGAATACGTAAGCAAGATCTACGCGGACCCGAACAAGATCAAGGACGGGGCGGACTTCATGGCCAAGGTGGCCGAACTGAAGCAGGCCAAGGTGTCCAGCAGCCTGTTCGATGAGGATTCGTACGCAGGTGTCATGGACGCCATCAACAGCATCGACTGGCGTCCGTACGGCGCGCGATATGTTGTGCTGATCACCGATGCCGGCGCTATCGATGGTGGCGACAAATTGTCCTCAACGGGCATGAGCGCGAGCCAAGTCCGGTTGGAGGCTGCCAAGCCTGGCGTTGCGATCTACACGTTGCACCTGAAGACGCCCTCCGGTTCCAAGAACCATGCCGCTGCCGAGGCGCAGTATCGCAACCTCTCGACATACGGCGGCAGCAACTTGTCCCTGTACTACCCGGTGAATGCCGGCGACGTGAACGAGTTCGGCAAGAAGGTCGATGCCTTGTCGGAAGCGATTACCCAGCAGGTGAAGTCGGCCTATCAGGGCGAGGATGCGGTGGGCAGCGCCGCCAACGCCACGGACCCGGGCAAGAAGCCCGCCAATGCCGACGACAAGATGCTCCAGGATGCCGAGCTCATTGGCAATGCGATGAAACTTGCCTACCTGGGCGAACGCATCGGCGCCAAGGCCCCGCCGGTGTTCGAGGCATGGATCAGCGATCGCGACCTGATCAAGCAGACCGTACCCACGACCGATGTGCGTGTGCTGCTGACGAAGGGGCAGCTAAGCGATCTGAACGACATCATGAAGAAGATCGTCGACGCGGCTAATCAAGGCTTGATTTCGCCGACCGACATGTTCAACCAATTGCGCAAGGTCGCGGCCACGATGGGCGCAGATCCCAATCAATTGCAGAAGTCCGACAAGAAGCTGGCGGAAATGGGATTCATGGCCGAATACCTGGAGGGACTGCCCTATCAGAGCGAGGTCCTGAACCTGGACGAGGCGACCTGGAAGAGCTGGGACGGCTTGGCGCAGGAAAAGTTCATCCGCAATCTGTCCACAAAGCTGCGGCATTACCAGGTCTACAACGCCGATGTCGATCGCTGGGTATCGCTTGCGCCAAACAGCGATCCCCGAGATTTCGTCTACCCCGTGCCTCTGGAAATGATGCCCTGAGTGGTTGGATGATGCTGGCTATTGATGACTTGCGGTTGCGGCGAGGGCAGGGCGATTCCACCTACGAGGTTCGGCTTCCGCGGTTACGCCTCGCGCGCGGCGAGGTGATGGCGGTCGTGGGAGGCAGCGGATGCGGAAAGAGCACGCTGCTGGAAGGTATCGGCCTGCTGTTGTCACCCGTGCAGATTCAGACCTACACGCTTGGCGACCAGCGCGGCGTGGCCGCGTTGATGATGCGCGATGACGAGTCCGCGCTGGCGGCCGTGCGGGCGTCCAGGATCGGCTTCGTGCTGCAGACCGGCGGGCTGCTGCCTTACCTGACGGTGCTGGAAAACATCGTTCTGCCACGCCAGCTTCTTGGCCTGCCCGCACACAGCGCGCGCGTCCGTCATGCAATCGAAGTGCTCGCACTTGATGGCCTGCTTGATAAGCGGCCTTCCCAATTGTCCATTGGCGAGCGGCAGCGCGTTGCGGTGGTGCGGGCACTTTCGCACGACCCGGATGTGCTGTTGGCCGATGAGCCGACGTCTGCGTTGGATCCCGATAACGCCCGCAAGCTCTTTCAGCTTTTCCTCGACCTGGCGCGCGACGAAAGCATGGCTACGCTGGTTGTCTCGCACGATTGGGATCTGGTCCGCCAGTTTGGGCTGCCTTGCCTGACGGCGGAGTTGGAGCCAGGCATGAGCGTGTTCGGTCTGCGCGAGGCATCTTGATGCGCACCTGGCAGATATCTCGGCTGGCAATCAGGGACCTGTGGCACGACCGGTTGGTGTCGCTCTGCATGATCGCGACGCTCGTGGCGGTGATCGCGCCACTGCTGCTCCTCTTCGGGCTGAAGCATGGGGTTGTGAGCACCATGCAGGACGAGTTGATGCGTGACCCGCGCAACCTGGAAATCCGGATGCTCACCAGCGGCAGCTATGACCAGGCTTGGATTGACGAACTGGCAGGCCAGCCTGGTGTCGGCTTCACGGTGGGCATGACGCGTTCCCTGAATACACAGGCGGACTTCATCCGTAGCGCGACGAGCTTCCTGGAGAACGTGGAAGTCCTGCCCACGGCCCCCGGCGATCCGCTGATGAGCGGTGTGGACGTTCGCGCCTTGCCACCGTTTGGCGTGATCTTCAGCGCACAGGCCGCGCAGCGCTTGAAAGCCGCTTCAGGAGATGTACTGCGCATGCAGATCGCGCGCCGCCTGAATGGGGTGGATCAGCGCGCCGTGGTCGAGCTCACCGTCCTGGCCGTGCTGCCGGGTCCCGCCTACGAACGCGCCGCCGCATTCGTGCAACCCGCCCTGTTGCGAGACATGGAGTGGTACCGGGACGGTTACGCCGTCGCCGCCTTGGGGGCGGCGGACGGCAATGACGTGGATGCCGCGAAGGTGCGCTTCGCACGTGCTCGCGTGTATGCGAAGGATCTGGACGCCGTGGAAGGCCTGGAGAAGCGCTTGAATGACCGCCGCATCGAAACCAGCAGCCGCCTGGCCGACATACGCAACGTCAAAGCCATCAACCACCTTCTGACGACCGTGTTCGGTGTGATTTCCATCACCGCGGTGGCAGGGTGCGTGGCGGCCTTGGTGGGGGCTTTCCTTGCCAGTGTCCGGCGCAAGCGGCGCGACATTTCGACGCTGCGCCTGTTGGGACTGCGTAGCCGGGACGTCGCCGTTCTGCTTGCGATGCAGGCAATCGCTCTGACCGTCGTGGCGATGGGCGCAGGTCTCGCCATTTACTTCGCGGGCAGCGCGGTATTCAACAACATGTTGGGCGGCGTCCGAGAGGCGGGTCAGTTCGCCTGCCGGATCACGCCGCTGCATGGCGGCATGGCGTTCATGCTTGCCCTTGGTGTAGCGCTGCTGGCGTCGATGATCGGCGCGGCGAACGCCAAACGAATTCAACCCGCGGAGAGTTTGCGTGAAATCTGAACTGCTGGGCCGATGCGCCGTCCTTGTCCTGTTAGCGTTGCCCTCAAGCCAGGCGGCGGTCGCCGCGGAAGCGACAGCGCCAACCGCGAAGTGGGACGCGCGCTTCTATAACCCCAAGCCTGATGGCGCCGACATCGAGTTGCCGCTGCCGTGCAATGGCGCCATCGTCTTCCGGAAGATCGTCGTGCCGGTGGGTGGACCGCTGGCCGATCTTCCCATTCAGGTCGGGCAGGAAGGGGGCGCCTACTCTTTTATTGAAAAGAGCAGGCCGGCGTACATCGCAGGCGGATTTACCGAAACCTCGGCCGACAAGAAGTCCCGATCCAGCTATTACCTGATGGCAAAGTATGAGCTGACCACCAGTCAGTATCTTGCTCTGGCTACGCTCGCCAACGGCGATTCGGCCAAGTGCCCGGATCCACAGGCCGGCGATGGCCGGTTCCCCATTACGGGGGCGAACTGGTTCGATGCGATGCGGACTGCCCATCTGTACAACATCTGGCTGCGGCAGCATGCCAAGGGATTGCTGCCCCAGGAAGACAAGATCTCAGGATTCGTCCGCCTGCCCACCGAGGTCGAATGGGAGTTTGCGGCGCGGGGCGGCATCAACGTCAATGCCGCGGAGTTCGCAGAGGCGCGCTATCCGATGCCCGACGGAAAGATCAATGATTATGAATGGTTCGGGGGCACGCAATCATCGAACAGCAAGATCAACCGTATCGGTGTGCTTCGTCCGAACCCGCTGGGACTGCACGACATGCTGGGCAACGTCTCAGAGATGACGCTTGATGCGTTCCGGCTCAACAAGTTCGATCGCCAGAACGGCTCGGCCGGCAGCTTCGTTATTCGCGGTTCCGACTTCATGCAGCCGGAATCGGAGCTTCGTGCCGCGCTGCGGCGCGAAGGGAATCTCTACGACGAGGACGGCGAGATCAAGGACAAGACGGTAGGTCTGCGATGGGTGATCGCATCGCGCGAGATGACGAGCGCCAACCACGTCAAGGCGCTGGAAGAAAGCTACAGCAAGCTTGGAGACGGCCAAGTTTCATCGGACGCGTCCAAGAAGGGAGCGTCAGCGGTCAAGGAATTGAACACGCTGGCAGGCACGGTCACGGATAAGAAACTGAAGGACCAACTGGCCGGCCTGGAGGGCAAGCTGCGCGCGAGCAACCAGCAGCAGGAAGAGGCGCGCGACCAGGCCATACGCGCCAGTCTGAACCTCGGCGCATTCCTGTGCACCAAGCTCAAGGATGACGGCGAGCATCGCAATCTGCTGCGCAGTGTCTACAAGTCCAACTGCGAGGACGGCAACTCCGACGCCACTTGCGAGCGCCGCAAGCAGCTGCTTACCAGCCACGAGCGCCGGGTGGAGGGCGTCACGCAGTACTACGCCAGCAGCCTTGTCGACGCGGCCACCCTGTACGGCGGGGACAACCTGACCAAGCAGGTGCCGGTCCTGGACAAGATGTTCGAGCAGAACAAGCAGCTCAACGGGCTGCGCCCCTACCTGACGACCTATTGGTCGCAACAGAAGGCATACCTGAGCAACAAGAAGATCGACCGCTCGGCGTGGCTGGATTCGTGCATGGCAGTCAACAAATAACAATCAAGGAGTTCTCATGGCTTTATTTGCAAAGAAGTGGAATCGCATTCCGGTCGTTCTGATGATGGTCTGTTCTTTGGGGATCAGCGGGTGCGCCAGCACGGGCAGCTCCCTGCTCAACAATGGCGTAAAGCCCGATCCGCGTCTGACGCAGGGCAGTGATGCCAAGTTCTTCAGCCAGTCGGGCCTGGAGGCCTGCATGTTGGGCGCGGCGGCCGGGGCGGCCGTCGGACTGCTGGCGGGCGGCAAAAATAAAGCAGCGGGTGCGGTCGTGGGTGCCGTGGCGGCTTGTGGCGTGGCATTGGGTGCCAACTACTACCTGGATGTTCGCCGCAGTCAGTACAAGAACACCTCGGATCAGCTCAAGGCGATGGGCGACGACATCAAGACCGATACGCAGAAGGTCCAGGATCGAAGCAACTCCATCGTGGCCGTGATGGCCGACGACAAGAAAAAGCTCGCCCAACTGCAATCCGAGATCGCAACGAAGTCCGCCGACCAAGGCGCCGCTCGTAAGGAACTCGCGCAGATCGACGCCAACATTGGGGTCATCAAGAGCGACATCGATCGAATGAAGGGTGTCGCGGAACAGTATCGCCAGGCGGGCGTGCAAACTGGCGGCAGCGCGAAGGACACCAAGGAAATGCAAAAGGAATTGGCCGTGCTCGAGAGCAAGATTGCGAAGCTCAACAAAGAGGCGGACAGCTACTTCGCATTGCGCGGCGCCATCGATCTTGGGGAGGCAAAGGCATGAAGCGCTTGACGACGCGGATTGCGCGGGCTGCTCCGATCCTGGCGCTGGTCGTTCTGGCCGGTTGCGCCACGACGGCAGCTGATTGCGATCCTTCGAACACGAATGCCGGCTTCATCACAAAGATGAATTGCGACGTGGGCGGAGGCTATGGCAAACACGTGGCCCAGCGTGAAGACGACGTGCGGGCGGCTCAAGCCGAGAATGCGCAAGCCAAACAGGTGTTAGCCGATCTGGAGGCGCAACGGGCGTCAATCGGAAAGTCATTGGCCGAAAAGACCAAGGCGCGTAATGCGCTGTCTGCATCGGTCAAGAAGCTGCTTGACCAGGCAAGGGCAAAGTCGAAAGACAGCGAGGAGCTCAAGCGGCAGCTGGCGCAGTCGGAACGTGCACTGAAGACGCCCATCAACGTCAATGTTTCGGATGCCGCCCTGGAAGCGCAGATCAAGGCCAAGCAGGCCGAAGTGCTCAGGCTGCAAAAGAGCCTGGACCTCGTTCCCTGACAACCACCGTAAGCGCAACCTTCGAGACTACGCCATGCAACGCTTCTTGCGGGACCCGCGAGGGAATATGTCGGAGGCGTCGCTGGCCGGCACCTACGGCGAGCCGATCGAGCTGATCCGCAAGCATTTCGCGCCGGGCGTGGCGGCGGCCTATGCCATGCCCCGGCTTGGCGCGGACGGCGTCCTCGAGTGGTGGACCTCTCAGCAGGGGGCGGTCACGCAGTATGCCGCGCTGTCTGCTGACGCCCAGCAGGCGCTGCTTCGCGCCTACGATGCGCATGTCGCCACCCTGGGTGGCCTGGCAGAGGCCATGCGTGCGCGTGGGATGGCGGACCAGGCGTTGCGGATCGAGGCGCTGCGGACCCCTCCGGATCCGGACAAGCTGTATAGCGTGGACGGGCGGTTGCTGATGCGTTTGCATGAAGCGCCACCCGCGCCACCCGCTGCCGCCGAGCCGCCGGTCAAGTCCGTCGCGCCCTGGCGGTGGTTGGCGGCGGGGGCGCTGCTCGTCCTTGCGATGCTCCTGGCTGCCGCTTGGTGGCGGATGGGGCAGGCGCCAGCTCCGGTCGCCGCCGCTGTGCCTGCACCGAAGCCCCCACCGGAAGAGGAACCCGTTCCCGATCCTGAATGGCCCGCGGAGCTGGTGCTTGTGCTGGAAACGGCGTCGCGCATGCAGGCCTCGCCTTCGAAGACTACCGGCACTGCCCGGCTTGTCATCGGTCGTGATCAGATGCGGCGGATCGTCGACCGTCTGCCCGCCGTGACGAACACGCAACTGGTGACGTTTCCTGCATTGCAGTGCGGAACCCCCCTGCGCCAGGGCGTTTTTCAAGCGGAGAATCGAGCAAAGCTGCTGGAGGCGGTAAAGTCCACGCAAGGCGCGGGCAAGGCGGCGTTGGCCGAAGGGTTGAGAACCGCGGCAGCTTCCGTGGATGGCGTCAAGCGCGATGCCCTGGTGTTCATGTTCCTGGGTGGGCCGGACGAGTGCGGCCAGGATATTTGCGCGGTTGCCGCACAGCTGGTCCAGGAAAAGCCTCGGCTGCGGATCACCATCGTGGACTTGAGCGGAAATAAGTCGGTATACGCGTGTCTGGCCGACCAGCCGCGTGTGGCCCGCTACACCTGGGTCCCGATGAGGCCAGGCGAAAAGTACGTAGACCTGTCACGCGAAGCAAGCAAGATGCTCGCGCCTGCTGCGGACTCCGGCACGACGTCCCAGGGCGCCTCCCCGCCGAAGTGAGATGGCGCGCGGCTGCGCGCCATCATGCGCCCTTCAAGCGATCCGGCACGTCCTCCATGTCGCTGCACACCGCCAGCACTTCTGCCGGCTTTCTGCTCAGCGACAGATACACGTGGCCGATGCTGCTGTCGAAGTACGCCGATTCCAGCCGGTTCAGCACGACGCTGTCGCCGTTTTCGAACTGGATTCGCACTTTTCCCGACAAAACCACGACGAATTCCTGCCCGGGGTGGCGGATGTAGTCCTCAAACTCCACGACCTTGCGCGAATCGATCATGGCGACCATCGGCAGCATCTTCTTGCCGGGGTATTCGCCCATCAGCAGGCGATAGTGATAGTTCTCGGTGATGTAGTCGCGGGCATCGCTGAGCCGGTTCTTGACGAAGGTGGGGGCGACCGCGGCCTGGGCGGCGTCGCGCAGCATGAACATGCGCGTCATGTCGATGTCGAGCGCGCGGGCCAGCGCGGCGAATTTTTCGTAGCTGAGGGCGATCTGGCCGAGTTCGGCCTTCGATAGCGTCGATACCGCGATGCCGCTGGCCTTGGACAGCGCCTGCAAGGTCATCTTCCTGGCCTTGCGCTCGGCGCGCAGGCGGGCGCCCATTTCTTCCTTGCCCACGATTTCGGGCGGGGATGTGTTGCCGGTTGGGGCCATGTAGCGGTCTGGCTTATAGGGTTGAGGGCTGGGGCAGGGCCCGCAAGCCCCGCCGCGTGTAGCCGGATTGTAAGGGGTTGGCCGGGTCAGGCGGGGGGCTGGGCGCCGGTGCGTTCGACGATCATCCGGTAGTGCTCGGGCCGGCGGTGGGCGGCGAAGTTGAAGATGTTGGCGCGGTAGTGATCCGACACCGACAGGTCGCAGACGAAATTGATGACCTCGTCGTCCTCGGAAAAGGTGCGCACCATGATTTCTCCGGTGGGCGCGACGATGCAGGATCCGCCGATCATGGGGTTGCCTTCCTCGACGCCGGCTTTGGCCGCGGCGGCCACCCAGCAGGCGTTCTGGTACGCGCCGGCCTGCAGCGACAGCAGGTGGTGGTGCATGCGCAGGTGGATCGGCTCGTTCCATTGCACGTAGCCGGACGGGGTGTTGTAGCCCGCCATGATGACCTCCACGCCCTGCAGGCCCATGACGCGAAACGTTTCGGGCCAGCGCCGGTCGTTGCAGATGCACATGCCGATGGCGGCGTCCGGGGTCTGCCATACCGGAAATCCCAGGTCGCCGACGGCGAAGTACTTTTTTTCCAGGTGCTGCAGGGGCGCGCCGTCGACGGCTTGCGCGTCGCCGGGGATGTGGATCTTGCGGTACTTGCCCACGATCTGCCCGTCGCGCCCGACGAGGATGCTGGTGTTGTATTGCACGCCGTCCGCCAGCTCGGCGTAGCCGAGGTAGAAGCCGATGCCCTTGTCGCGCGCCGCGTCGAACAGCGGGCGGGTCAATGGCCCCGGCATCTCGGTTTCAAAAAACGCCTGCACCTCGGCGGGATCGTCGATCGACCAGCGCGGAAAGAACGTGGTCAGCGCCAGTTCCGGGAACGTCACCCAGGCCGCGCCGCGGCTGTGGGCGTCTTCCAGCAGGTCGATGAGCCGGCGCACGACCTGAACCCGGGTGTCGCTGCGCTGGACGGGACCGAGCTGCGCGACGGCCAGATGAAGTTTGCGAGCGCTCATGCGGCGCTCCGCGCGAGCACGCGGCCAGCGTGCTGGCCGGTGAAGGCCTGGTCTTGCCAGACGGGCGCGCCGTTGACGTAGACCGAGTGGATGCCCGCCGCGCGTTCGGTGGGGCGTTCGAAGGTGGCGGCGTCGGCCACTGTAGCCGGGTCGAAGACCACGAGGTCGGCGAAGTAACCGGGCTGCACCTGCCCGCGCTCGGCCAGGCCGAACTTGGCGGCGGTCAGGCCGGTCATCTTCCACACGGCGGTCTCCAGCGGGAAGAGGCCCAGGTCTCGCGAATAATGGCCCAGCACGCGCGGGAAGGTGCCCCACAGGCGGGGGTGCGGGCGCTCGTCGTGGGGCAGGCCGTCCGAGCCGATCATGGTGGGGCCGAACTTCAGGATGCGCTGCACGTCGGGCTCGTCCATCATGAAGTAGATGGCGCCTGCCGGTTGCAGCTCGGGCACCACGTCGAATTTGGACTTGCCGCGTTCGGCGGCCACCTCGTCCAGGTCGCGGCCGCTGAGTTCGGGAAAGGGCTTGCACCAGGTGATGATGGTTCGGCCGGCCAGCAGCACGCGGTCCTGCTTGAGCATGGTGGAGCCGGCCACGTAGGGGTAGGCGTCCAGCGAGACGTCCTGCTTGGCCATCGCGGCCTCGATCAGCGGCAGGGTCTCGGCGGAGCGGCCGAAGTTGGGCTGGCCCATGACCTTGTGATGCGAGATCACGACCGGCACGTCCAGTTCGCGGCCAATGCGGAAGGTCTCTTCCAGTGCCGCCACGATGTGTTCGCCCTCGTCGCGCATGTGGGTGGCGTAGATGCCGCCGTGCGTGTTGAGCGGGCGGCAGACCTCGATGATTTCCTCGGTGGTGGCCTGGGCTGCCGGCGGGTAGAACGTGCCGGTGGAGATGCCGATGGCGCCGCTGGCCAGCGCATCGTCGGCCAGCGTCTGCATGGCCTGCACTTCGCCCGCCGTGGCGGCGCGCTGCAGGTCGGACATGACGGCGGCGCGCAGCGTGGAGTGGCCGACCATGCAGGCGGCGTTGACGGCGGCGGGCGTGGCGCGCAGGGCGTCCAGGTAATCGGAGAATCGTTCGAAGCGGTACGAGCCGCCTTCATCCAGCAGGTCCAGCGGCGCGGGCGGGCTGGCGTGGGCGTGGGCCAGCGGCGCCAGGCTGATGCCGCAGTTTCCCGTGACGACAGTGGTGACGCCCTGCGAGATCTTGGGCGTCATGTCGCGGCGCTTGAGCAGGTAGTTGTCGTCGTGCGTGTGCGAGTCGATGAAGCCGGGCGCCACCACTTTGCCCGTCACGTCGATGCGGCGTTGCGCGGCGCTGCCGGACAGGTCGCCCACGGCGGCGATGCGGTCGCCGCGCACGCCCACGTCGGCGCGCTGCCCGGGGGCGTTGGTGCCGTCGATGACGGTGCCGCCGGCGAGGATGTAGTCGAACGGGGTGGTGTCGGGCTGGGACATGCAGTTCTCCGGCTAGATGGAATCAGGCAATGCGGGGATCAGGCAAAGTGGCAGGCGACCTGCTGTTCGGTGGCGATCTGGCGGGGCTGGGGCGTTTCTTCGGCGCAGCGTGGCTGTGCCATGGGGCAGCGCGTGCGGAACGCGCATCCGGACGGGGGCGACAGCGGGCTGGGAATTTCGCCCTTCAGGACCTCGACGGGATTGCGTTCTCCCTGACGGGCGGACGGCACGGCGGCAAGCAGCGCGCGGGTGTAAGGGTGGGCTGGGCGGTCGAAGATGGCATCCCGGGTGCCGATCTCGACGATCTTGCCCAGGTACATCACGGCCACGCGGTGGCTGATGTGGCGCACGACGCTCAGGTCGTGCGAGATGAACACATAGGTCAGCCCTAGATCACGCTGCAGGTCCATCAGCAGGTTGATGACCTGCGCCTGCACCGACACGTCCAGCGCCGACACAGGTTCATCGCAGACGATGAGGCCCGGATCCAGCGCCAGGGCGCGCGCAATCACGATGCGCTGGCGCTGGCCGCCCGAAAATTCGTGCGGATACTTGTCGGCGGCGTCGGGCCGCAGGCTGACGCGGGCCAGCAGTTGCGCCACGCGTTCGCGGATGGCCTCGCGGCCATGGCCGAAGTTGCGCAGCGGCTCGCCGATGATGTCGCGCACACGCATGCGCGGGTTCATCGACGAAAACGGGTCCTGGAAGATGAACTGCATGCGGCGGCGCATGGCGCGCAACTGGCTGCTGTTCATCTTGGCGAGGTCCTCGCCTTCCAGCAGGATGCGGCCTTCAGTGGGATCGGTCAGGCGGATCAGGCACTTGCCGGTGGTGGATTTGCCGCAGCCGGATTCGCCGACCAGGCTGAGGGTCTGGCCGCGCGGCACCGACAGCGAGATGCCGTCGACCGCGCGCAGCACCTTGGCGCCGCGCCCGCTGTCCACGGGAAAGTGTTTCTTCAGGCCGATGACTTCCAGCATGGGCACGGCGGCGGTGGCCGCGGGCGCGGAAGACGTGAGCGGAATGTCGTGCAGGTTCATGGCAGGTCTCACGCGGTCAGGGCGGCGGGCGCGGGGGCGTCCTGGCGCGCCCAGCACCAGACGCGGTGGCGGGCGCCGATGTCGGTGGCGGACGGCGCTTCCTCGGTGCAGCGCTGCAGGGCCTGCGGGCAGCGCGCCGCAAAGGCGCAGCCGCGCGACGCGGGCGTCCTGACGGGCACGATGCCGGGCAGCTCGGCCAGCCGGGCTGTGTGGTCCTGGCCGTCGACGAAGTCGGGCAGCGAACGGATCAGCGCCTGCGTGTACGGATGCTGCGGACGGTCCAGCACGTCGTCCACGCTGCCTTCCTCGACCTTGCGGCCGGCATACATGACGATCACGCGCTGGCACATCTGCGCGACCACGCCCAGGTCGTGCGTGATCAGCACGATGGCCGTGCCAAGCCGCGCCTGGATGTCGCGCAGAAGGTGCAGGATCTGCGCCTGGATGGTGACGTCGAGCGCCGTGGTGGGCTCGTCGGCGATCAGCACCTTGGGCTGACAGGCCAGCGCCATGGCGATCATGGCGCGCTGGCGCATGCCGCCCGAGAGCTGGTAGGGATACTCGCGCACGCGGCGCGCCGGATCAGAAATCTGCACCAGGTCCAGCAGCGCCTCGGCCTGCACCAGCGCCTCGCGGCGCGACAGGCCCTGGTGCAGCATGAGCGATTCGCTGATCTGCTTGCCCACCGAGATGACGGGGTTCAGCGACGTCATGGGCTCCTGGAAGATCATCGAAATCTGGTTGCCGCGGATGGCGCGCATCGATTTCTCGGGCAGCGCCAGCAGGTCACGGCCGTCGAATTCGATGCTGCCGCCCGCGACGCGCCCCGGGGCGCGCAGCAGCCGCATGATGGACAAAGAGGTGACGCTCTTGCCGCAGCCCGATTCGCCGACCAGGCCCAGCGTTTCGCCGGGCAGGAGGTCGAACGAGAGCTTGTCGACGGCCAGCACGGTGGTGTCGTCGCCGTCAAAACAGGTGGTGAGGTCTTGCACGCGCAGGACGGGTTGGGTTTGCATGTGCGCTCCTACAGCTTCTTGGCCAGGCGGGGATCGAGCATGTCGCGCAGCCCGTCGCCGACCAGGTTGACGGCCAGGACGGCCACGCCCAGGAAGATGCCCGGATACAGGATGATGTGGAACGCCACGGCCACGAAGTTGCGGCCTTCGGCCATGATGTTGCCCCAGCTCGGAATGTGCGGCGGGATGCCCACGCCCAGGAAGCTGAGCACCGCTTCGGTCAGGATGGCCGAGGCCGCAATGAACGTGGCCTGCACCATCAGCGGCGCGAAGAGGTTGGGCAGGATGTGGCGCATCAGGATCGACGGCACACGCGTGCCGACCGACACGGCGGCCTCGATGTACGGCTGTTCGCGGATGGTCAGCACCAGCGCCCGCACCAGGCGCACGACGCGCGGCACTTCGGGTACGACGATGGCGATGATGACGGTGCCCAGGCCGCCCTTCAGCGTAGCCATCAGCGCAATGGCCAGCAGCACGCCGGGGATGGCCATCAGGCCGTCCATGATGCGCATGATGAGGGCGTCGATGCGGCGGAAGTAACCGGCCATCATGCCCAGCACCACGCCGGCAACCGTGGAGACGACCGCCACCACGATGCCGACCAGGAGGGAAATGCGCGCGCCCCAGACGGTGCGCGAATAGACGTCGCGGCCCAGCGCGTCTGTGCCGAACAGATGCTCCGCCGACGGCGGCTTCATGCGCGCCATCGGATTGATCTCCTGCGGGTCGACCGTGGCCAGCCACGGCGCGGCCAGCGCGATGGCGGCCAGCGCCAGCAGGATCGCGCCGCCCGCATACAGCATGGGGTGGCGGCGCACGGATCGGAAGGCGCGCCGCAGGCGTGGGCGCGCGGCGGGAAGCGGCAGGGTGGTCGTGTTCATGCGTTGCCTCTTCTCAGTAGCGGATGCGGGGATCGAAGAGCCGGTAGCTCAGGTCGACCAGCAGGTTGATCAGCACGTAGATGCCCGAGGCCACCAGCAGCACGCCCTGAATGACCGGATAGTCGTGGCGCAGCACGGCGTCGATGGTCAGGCGGCCCAGGCCGGGGATCGCGAACACGGTCTCGGTCACGACGACGCCGCCGATCAGGAGCGCCACGCCCACGCCGATCGTGGTGATGATCGGATTGGCGGCGTTCTTCAGCGCATGCCAGACGACGGGTCCGGACGACAGGCCCTTGGCGCGCGCGGTGCGGATGTAGTCTTCGGACAGGGCTTCCAGCATGGTGGCGCGCGTCATGCGGGTGAGCAGCGCCATGTAGACCAGGCCCAGCGACAGACAGGGCAGCACGAGGTGGCGCAAGTAAGGCACGAGGCCATCGGCCAGCGGCTTGTAACCCTGCACCGGCAGCCAGCCGAGCTTGATGGAAAAGCCGTACACGAGGCTGTAGCCGATCAGGAACACGGGGACCGAGAACGCACAGACCGCGCCCACCATCACCAGCCTGTCCAGCCACTTGCCGGCGTTCCAGGCGGCCAGCACGCCCAGCGGAATCGCCGCCAGCACGGCAAACAGCATCGTGAAGAGCGCGATCGAGATCGTCGGGCCCATGCGCTGCGCGATGAGCTGAGACACGGGCATCTGCGTGGACATCGAGGTGCCCAGGTCGCCCACGGCAATATGGCTGATCCAGATGACGAACTGCTGCAGGAGCGGCTTGTCGAGTCCCAGGTTCTGTCGGATTTTTTCGACGTCGTCGGCGGTGGCGTTGTCGCCCGCGATCACTGCCGCGGGATCGCCCGGCGATAGGTGTATCAGCAGGAAGACCACGACGGCCACGACGGCCATGACGGGTATGACGGCCGCGATGCGGCGCAGGATGAATTTCACGCTGGATTCCCCCCGGCTTGCGGCCGGGCGCGTGCGGCGCCCGGCGTCTGCCTTACGGTTTCTCGATGTTCCACATCACCGGAATGCCGGACTCGATCAGACCGGTCTGCTTCAAGCCGCGCACCGCGAAGACAGGCTTGAACTCGCCCCACATCACGTACGGCACCGTCTGGTAGGCGCGCGCCTGGATCTGCGCGGCGAGGTCCTTGCGCTTGGCGGCGTCCGTCTCGCGGATCCAGCTGGTGCGCAGGGTGTCCAGTTCCTTGTCGCACGGCCAGCCCGGCAGGCTGTTGCCGCAGGCGGCGGACAGCCAGGGGTTGGTCACCGGCGTGCTGGCGTCGAAGTAGCCGCCCCAGGTCAGGAAGATGTTCCAGCCGCCCTGGGCGGGCGGATCCTTCTTCAGGCGGCGGCCGGCCAGAGAGGCCCAGTCCATCGACTGCAGATCCACGTTCACGCCAGCCTTCTTCAGGTTCTGCGCCAGCACCATGACCGCGGGGGCGCTCAGGTGATCAGTGGGGTACAGCAGCACCACCTTCTCGCCCTTGTAGCCGGCCTCTTGCAGCAGTTGCTTGGCGCGCGCGGGATCGGTCTTGGCGTAGGGCGCGGCGCCCGCGTCGGTCGCCAGGGGCGAGCCGCAGATGTACATGGTGGCGCAGTAGTCCACGCGGTACTTGTCCGGGTAGCCCATCGCGGTCAGCATTTCCTTCTGGCTGACCAGGTAGTACACGGCCTGACGCGCAAGCGGGTTGTTGAACGGCGGATGCAGCGAATTCAGAATCACCATGCCTTGCGAAGCGACCGACGTGCTCAGCGTGATGTCCGGGTTGGTTTCCAGCACCGGCAGGAAGTCGGGCGTGACCTGTTCGATCATGTCGACCTCGCCGTTCATCAGCGCGGCCGTCGAGGTGTTGCCATCCGGGATGTAGACCCACTCCACGCGGTCCACCTTGACGTTCTTGCCGCCCGCCAGGCCGTCCGGCGCTTCGGATCGCGGCACGTAGGCCGGGTTCTTCACGTAGACGACCTTGTTGCCGGGCACCCATTCATCGCGCTTGAAGAGGAACGGGCCCGAGCCGACCATTTCGGTGACCTGGGTGTTCGGATCGGTGGCGGCCAGCCGCTTGGGCATGATGAAGGGCGGCATGCCCGAGGGCTTGGACAGCGCATCCAGCACCAGGCCGAAGGGCTCCTTCAGCGTCAGCGTGAACGTGTTCTCGTTGGTGGCGGCGAATTCCGCGCCGGCCGCCATCATGGCCTGGCCGAGCGTGTCCTTCTTTGCCCAGCGCTGGATCGACGCAATGCAGTCCTCGGCCGTCACCGGCGTGCCGTCGTTGAATTTCAGGCCGGGACGCAGCGTGAAGGTCCAGGTCTTGCCGTCTTCGGACTTGGTCCAGGTGTCCACCATCTGCGGTTTGACCTGGCCCTTGCTGTCCTGGGCGAACAGGGTGTCGAACACCATGTAACCGTGGTTGCGCGTGATGTAGGCGGTGTTGAAGAGCGGGTCCAGCGTCTTCAGGTCCGCGTGCGGCACCAGCCGCAGCGTCTTGGTCTGGGCGAGCGCGCCGGTCGCGGCGCTCATGGCCAGGAGCGCCGCGGCTCCCAGCAGGCTGAAACGTCTGATCATGGATTTCCCCTTGTTGGTTCTGGTCTGCCGGTCATGGGCAGCAATGGTGGTTGGTCATGGGCCCCGGCCTCAGGCCTTGAACGGCCATTTCGGCAGCTTGCGCTTGAAGAATGGCAGCGTGTTGAGGTCATTCGTGATGGCGCCCGGCGTCTCGACGTAGATGACGTGGCGGCCCACCTTCGAGTACGAGGCGTAGAAGTGCTGCGACGACTTCACGATGATGAGCTTCATCGCGGCCAGGTCCACGCCGAACTGCGTGAAAAGGTCGGTGCCCATCGCCTGGGTGCGAGAGGTGGTCATCACGAGGGTCACGCCGCCGGTGCGCACGACGGCAACGTCGCCCAGCAGCGCGGGCGTGCCGGCCAAGCCGGTCATGACGGCGTCGCGCTTGAGCGCCAGGATCTCGCAGTCCAGGTCCAGCGGCTGGCCCGACACCGGCGCCACCTTGCCGCCGACGCGCAGCTTGATCTGCGCGCCTTCGCCCGCCTCGAAGCACAGCTGCACCGCAACCGGATCCCAGAACGGGCCGGTGGCGACGTCGGTGATGCCGCGCGCCAGCACGCGTTCCAGGATGAAGGTGGCATCGCTGGGCGCGCCGCCACCGGCGTTGTCGGCCGAGTCGGCCAGCACCACCGGAAACTCCTTGTGCGCCAGCGCCTCATCCAGCGCTTCGTCCGCGCCGGGGTAGGGCGGCGCAAGCTGGTCGCGGAAACCGATGATCTCTTCGCCCAGCGTGCGCGCCAGCGCCTCGGCCTGCGTGGCGTCGCCGTCGGTATAGACCAGCACCTTCGATCCCATGTCCGGCGTGTCGCCCCACGGAAAGCCGTGCGCGATGGACACGGATAGCACGCCTTCCTTGCCCTCCATCGCGAGCAGGCGGTCCACGAAGCTGCGCATCGGCTCGCGGCTGGTGTGCATGATGGAAATCATCTCGCAGTCGTAGATCGCGCGCGTGGGGTTGATGCGGCCTTCGGCGCGCGCCACGCACAGGTCGACCAGGTCGAACGCGCGTTCCAGGATGTCGGTGTGGGGGTATTCCTTGAAACAGACCAGGAAGTCGGCGCTCTCCACCATCGCATCGGTCAGGTGGCAGTGCGGGTCGAGCTCGGCGCCGATCACGGTGCCGGGGCCGACGATCTCCCGCGCACGGCGCAGCAGGTCGCCTTCACAGTCGTCGTAGCCGTCGGCGACCATGGCGCCATGCAGGCCGAAGAGCGCGATATCGACCTTGCCCGCGCGGCGCAGATCGTCCAGCAGCTCATCGCGCAGCGTCTCGTAGGCGTGGCGGGTGGTGACGCCGGCCGGCGTTGCGCCCGCCGTCAGGCCCTCGATAAGCGTCCAGTCCTTGCCCGCGGCGCGCTGGCGCGCGGCCCACAGCGGGCCCGAGAACATCTGCATGCGGTCCGGATGCTGGCCGGCGGGGTAGTAGCCGCGCGCCCGGTAGGAGGCCAGGCCGGTCGGGATGGGGGAAAAGGTGTTCGTTTCGGTCGCCAGGGACCCGGAAAAGATTTTCATGAATGACGCTCCGCGCAAAAGTGGGGGCTTGAGGGCGCGGGCATCGGGGCGCGCGCTTGGGGGTGTCGCCCCGCCAGGCGTGGGCCTGGCGGTGTCATGCAATCGAACCAATACGGCGTCAGGCGGCCGCGGGGCCTTTGGCCTGGGCGTCGCCCAGCCATGCCTGCACTTCGATCTCGACGTCCACGTCCAAGGCCAGCTTGGCCTCGACGGTGGAGCGCGAGGGGAAATCGGACGGGAAATGGCTGCGGTAGGCCTCGTTGAATTGCGCGAACAGCGCCAGATCGGTCAGCCACACGGTCACGCGTACCACGTCCTTGAGGCTGGCGCCGGCCATTGCCAGCGTTTCCTTGATGCGCTCGATGGCGGCGTGGGTCTGTGCGGTGATGTCGCCGCGCACGACCTGGCCGTCGGCGTCCAACGGGATCTGGCCGGACAGGAACAGGAAGCCGCCCGCCTGGGTGGCGCGCGAAAAGGGCATGGGCAGGGGGCTGGGGTAACGGGTGATGGCGGTCATGTCGGGGTCTCGGTGATCGGGGTCTCGGTTGTCGAAAGCCGGATTAGCGCAGGCGCTCGGGCCGCACGGCGTCGGCATTGACGCCGTGCGCGTGCAGGTGATCGGGAAGGGGCTGGCGCGTCAGCAGCGCGGCCGCCAGCTCGGACGTGGCCGCCGCGGTCTGGATGCCATAGCCGCCTTGCGCAGCCAGCCAGAAGAAGGCGGGCGTGGCCGCGTCCCAGCCCACGACGAAATCGCCGTCGCGCACGAACGAGCGCAGGCCGGCCCAGGTGTGCTTCGGACGCCGAATGGTCAGCGTCGTGGCGGTTTCGATGCGGTAGATGCCGGTGGCCACATCCAGCTCTTCGGGCACGACATCGTGCGCGTCGACCGGGTCGGCATTCGCGGGCGAGCCCAGAAGCTGTCCGGCGTCCGGCTTGAAGTAATAGCTTTCGTCCACGCCGACCACGGCGGGCCAGTGCGAGAAATCCACGTCGTCCGGACCGCTGAAGGTGAAGGCAGTGCGGCGGCAGGGTTGCAGGCCGACGGGAGCCGCCCCGCATAGGGCAGCCATGTGGTCGGCCCATGCGCCCGCGGCGTTGACGACTGCGCGCGCCCGAATTTGGCGGCCATCGGCCAGGCTCAGCGTCCAGACATCGTTCTCGTGCACGGCGCGGACCAGTTCGGCGTTGTTGTGCAGCACGGCGCCCTGGCGGCTCATGCCGCGCAGAAAGCCCTGGTGCAGGGCATGCACGTCGATGTCGCGCGCATCGGGCTCTTCGATAGCGCCGCAGAGCTGGTCTTCGCGCAGGCAGGACACGCGGGCCACCGCTTGCGCGGCGTCGATCAGGGTGACGTTGGGCGACTGATGGTGAAAATCTTCGAACGCATCCTGCAGCAGGTCCTTCTGATCTGGCGTTGCGATGTACAGCACGCCGCGAGGACTGAGCAGCGGATGCTCGCAGAAGCCTTCCGGCGGATGTTCGTAGAACGCGCGGCTGGCGCGCGTGAGCGCCTTGATCTGCGAGGTGCCGTAGGTCTCCATGAACATGGCCGCGGAGCGGCCGGTGGAGTGATAACCGGGTTGGGATTCGCGCTCCAGCACTGCCACGGACGCCGAGGCGCTCAGGCGGTAGGCCACGGAGGCGCCGGCGATCCCGGCGCCGACCACGGCAAAGTCGTATAGGGTTTCAGCAGTCATTTTGTCGGAAGCGAGAATTCTCTTATTTGATAATTCTCGAATACGATAGTTTTTTGACGGCGCCGAGGTAATAGGGGAATGCCCGGATTGGGGGCAAAGGCGCGATATCGGGGGCGCGTTAGCCCAGCTTGCCCAGCAACCCGATCAGCTTGCGCCGATCCGCCGCGCCTAGTTTTCCGCTGATGCGCGCGTCGTGCGCTTGCACGGCCTCGGTGATGGCGGCCAGTGCGTCATGGCCGGCCGGCGTCATGGCCAACGCGTAGGCGCGCCGGTCGCGTTCGGCCTCCTGGCGTTCCACGTAGCCCAGTTCCTGCAGCTGGTTGACGATCTGCACCGCGCCCGAACGCGCGATGCCCAGGATGCGGGCCAGGTCGGTGAGCTTGAGGTTTTCGTTCGCGGCGATCAGCGTCAGCGCCGAGTAGCGCTGCGGCGTGATGTCCCACGGCGCCAGCGCGGCCAGGAAGTCCTCGTAGATCAGTATCTGCGCGCGGCGGATGGCGTAGCCGACCAGGTCGTCCAGGGCGCCGTACTGTATGCCGGGCACATGCGGATCGAAGTGTTCGCCGCGGGCAGCAGGGCGGCGAGGGTGTGGGGCGGAGGCTCTGGACATTGGGGGCGGATCGCGTACGGGCCTCAACACTAATGCAGGCGTCGCCGCCGCGCCACCGGATTGCGGGAAATCCCTCGTGCGAAATGCACGGCGATTTTGTTATGTTGCATAACAAATAAGACCAGGAGTAGACATGCAAATCGTCATTGCCGGCGCCGGTATCGGCGGGCTGACCCTTGCGCTGATGCTGCATCGGCGCGGCATCGGCTGCCGCATCTATGAAAGCGCGCAGGAATTGCGGCCCTTGGGCGTCGGCATCAATCTGCTGCCCCACGCGGTCAGCGAGATCGAACAGCTGGGACTCATGCCCGAGCTGGCCGAACGCGCCATCGAGACCTCGCAGCTTCACTATTACAACAAGCTTGGCCAGCCGATCTGGCGCGAGCCGCGCGGCCTGCAGGCCGGTTATCCGCTGCCGCAGTTTTCCGTGCATCGCGGCGAATTCCAGATGCTGCTGGCGCAGGCCGTGCGCGACCGGCTCGGGCCGGATGCCATCGTGCCGGGCATGGTGCTGGAATCGGCCAGCCAGGATGCGGGGGGCGTGCACGCGCAGTTCCGCCGCCGCGCGGACAACGTGCTGCAGACCGTGCACGGCGACATCCTGGTGGGCGCCGACGGCATCCACTCGGCGCTGCGCCGTCAACTGCATCCGGTGGGGGACGATCCGCGGTTTTCCGGGCGCATGCTGTGGCGCGCCGTGACCGAGGCGCCGCCGTATCTGGACGGGCGCAGCATGTTCATGGCGGGGCACCAGGACCAGAAATTCGTCTGCTACCCGATCTCCGAACCGCTGCGCAAACAAGGCCGCTCGCTCATCAACTGGATCGCCGAGCTGTCGATCCCCGGCGCGGAACTGCCCGCCACCGACTGGAACCGCAAGGTCGACAAGTCCGTCTTCGCAGACCGCTTTGCCGATTGGCGCTGGGACTGGATCGACATCCCTGCCATCATCGACGGCGCCGAGGCGATCTACGAATTTCCGCTGGTGGACCGCGACCCGTTGCCGCGCTGGACGCGCGGCCGCATCACGCTCTTGGGCGATGCGGCACATCCGATGTATCCCATCGGCTCCAACGGATCCGCCCAGGCAATCCTGGACGCACGCTGCCTGGCTGACTGGCTGGATCAGGCCGAGCGTGGCAAGGCGCGCTCGGCAGAGATCGCGCTTCTGGAGTACGAGGCCGAACGCCTGCCGCGCACCGCCGGCATCGTGCTGCGCAACCGTTTGAACGGCCCCGAGCAGGTGATGCAGATGGCCGAAGAACGAGCGCCGCAAGGCTTCGCGGACATCAATGACGTGATATCGGGCGAAGAACTGGCGGCGGTGTCGCTGCGCTACAAGCAGTTGGCGGGCTTTGACCCCGCCGCGCTGCGCCTTGCCCGCGGAGAAAAACCATGAGCGATCCCGATGCCATCAATGAACCCAAAGCGCCCAGGCTGGAACACGTGACCACCGTCGTGGTCGACGTGGGCGCGCCGCAGGAAGTGGGCGATACGCCGCAGGGCCGGCGCCGCGTGATCCCGATCACCGGCGGCACGGTCGAAGGCCCGCGCCTGTCCGGCAAAGTGCTGCCCGGTGGCGCGGACTTCCAGATCATCCGCTCGGCCACGTTCACGGACATTCACGCGCGCTACGTGATCGAGACGCCCGCGGGCGAGCGCGTGTATGTCGAGAACACCGGCATCCGCACGGGCAGTGCCGAGGACATCGCGCGGCTGGCGCGCGGCGAAGCCGTCGATCCGGCGCGCATCTACTTTCGCAGCTATCCCCGCTTTGAGACGTCGTCGCCCGCGCTCGGCTGGATGAACGAAAGCCTGTTCATCGGCACCGGTGCGCGCTATCCCGACCGCGTCGAACTGCGCTTCTATCGCATTTGCTGAACCCGCGGCAGCCGCCGCGGCATTAAAAAAACCAGGAGACAACCATGCAAACGATGTTGCGCCGCCTGCTGGGCGGTTTGATGCTGTGCCTGCCGCTTGCGGCAGCCGCGCAGTTTCCCAATGGGCCGGTGCGCCTGAACGTGGGTTTTCCGCCCGGCACGGGGCCGGACATCGTCGCCCGCACACTGTCCCAGCACCTTGGACCGCTGCTGGGCGAAAGCGTGGTGGTGGAAAACAAGGTCGGCGCGGGCGGACAGATTGCCGCGCAGACGGTCGCGCGCAGTCCGGCCGACGGCCAGACACTGCTGCTGGGCGAAGTCGGCTCCATCAGCATTTCGCCCGCCACCTACCGCAACCTGAACTACGATCCGCCCCGCGATTTCGCGCCGATTTCCGAGGTGGTGCGTGCCGACTTCGTGCTGGTGGTGCCGGCCAGCTCGCCCTACAAGGACCTGGCGGCCTTCGTCGATGCCGCGAAAAAGGCGCCGGACCGCGTGAACTTTGCCACCTTCGGCGCGGGCACGCCGGGCCATTTCGGCGCGGAGCTTTTTGCGCGCGAGGCGGGCTTGAAGATCGAAGCGATCCATTACCGGTCGACGGGCGATGCCGTGTCGGGATTGGTGTCCGGGGGCGTGCAGGCGGCCTTCGTGACGACGGCGCTGGCCGCACCTCAGGTGCAGGGCGGCAAGCTGCGCGCGCTGGCCACCACCGGCGCGAAGCGCTCGCCCGCTTTGGCTGACGTGCCGACCTTCGCGGAGGGCGGCCTGCCGGCGGTGAACTTCGGCGCGTGGTTCGCGCTGTTCGCGCCGGCCGGCACGCCGGACGCCGTGCTGACCCGCTTGCAGGCCGACAGCGCCGCCGCGCTGCGCCAGCCGGCCGCCGTGAAGACGCTGGGCGAAGCGGGATTCGTCGTGGTGGGCTCGGACCGGCAGGCGCTGCAGGCCTTGCTGACGGCGGAATCGAAGCGCTGGGCCGACGTGGTGAAGGCGACGGGGTTCCGCGCCGACTGACGGATCGAGGGGATCGGCAATTGTCTATAGTCACGGGTTCTTCAATCTTCGTGCTTCACAGGAGACCCGCTGCATGTCCGATCCCACATCCGATCCCACATACGATCACGTCCTTTCCCATCCGCCCCGTTGCCTGGACGGCGTGCGCACCGCGCCCGTGCCGCTGCTCGTGGAGGATCGGGGCGAGGTCGCTGTCGCGTTCCGCCTGCTGGGCGCGGACGGGGCGCAGACGGGGGAGATCTTCGGGTTTGACCTGCGCGATTACAACGAACACGTCCAGGACTACGAGTTCGTCTCTCCGCTGGCGGTCAAATGGGACGGCGCGCCGGATGGCGTCGTGGTGTTCGACAGCGACATCCACGGCTACCACGGCGAGCTGGATTGCTCGGCCAAGATCCGCGGCGAGGGAGCGGCCCAGGCCTTTGCATGCCCCGCCTGCCAGGGCACGCGGTTCAGCGTCTTCGCGCAGTTCGACTACGACGGCACGGACGAGCTCTGGGACGAAGACCCGGACACGGTACAGAACTTCTTCAGCAACCTGATCGTGGCGGGCCAGTGCGCTTCCTGCAATACGGTGACTCGCGTCCTGGACATGGACCTCTGACGAGACCAAACGACTAAAGGCGGGCCGTCGGGAGGCGGCCACCCGAAGGCGGCCGATTGCTCGCGCAGATCGCACGTTTCGGCCCCTTTGGCATCACCTGTGGAACAGTATGTTCCAGCCAAAGTGCGTTTGAACGGGTATTCGCGTCATGGTCGAGCCGGTAGAATGCCTTCCATCGTCATCTCTATCTACTGGTCGAAAGGTCAAATAATGAGCAACGCATATCTCGAAGCGCTCAAGCAGCGCCGCACGCAGTATTCGCTGGGCCGCAACCTGTCGGCCTCCAAGGAAGAACTGACCACGCTGATCCAGGACGCGATCAAGCACAGCCCGTCCTCCTTCAACTCGCAAAGCTCGCGCGCCGTGATTCTGTTTGGCGCCGAAAGCGACAAGCTCTGGAACCTGGCCACGGAAGAAGTGCGCAAGGTTGCGCCCGCCGAAGGTTTCGACAAGACCGAAGCCAAGCTTAAGAGCTTTGCCGCCGGCGTGGGCACGATCCTGTTCTTCGAAGACCAGGACGTGGTGCGCGGCCTGCAGGAAAAGTTTGCGCTGTACGCCGACAACTTCCCGGTCTGGTCGGAGCAATCGGGCGGCATGGCCCAGTTGTCCGTGTGGACCGCGCTGGCCAACGCCGGCGTCGGCGCCAGCCTGCAGCACTACAACCCGCTGATCGACGCCGCCGTCGCGCGCGAATGGAACGTTCCCGCCTACTGGAAGCTGCGCGCGCAGATGCCGTTTGGCTCGAACGAAGCCGGTTTCGGCGACAAGGCTTTCATGGACGACGCCGAGCGCTTCCGCGTGTTTGGCTGATCGAGCCCGGGGGGGTGCCGCGCACGCCCCACATGACCGCGGTCTTCAGGCCCGCATTGCCCGGCAGGGCAATGCGGGCCTTGTCATTTGATCGAGCCCCCATATCGGCCGCACCGGATGGCGCTATAGTCGACCGATACCCCACCAGGAAGGAGTCGTCATGCAGACCAACGAGATCCATCGCGGCCGCCTGATCGATCACATTCAGCTTGTTGTGCGCGACCTGCCGGCCAGCCAGCGTTTCTACCAGGCGGTGTTCGATGCGCTCGAGGTGCCAATGGGCGGCACGGCCGACGATTATTTCTGGGCGGACGAGCTCTTCGTCTCATCGGCCGACAGCCAGGCCGCGCTGGGCCAGTTGACGGGACGCCACCATCTTGCGTTTCAGGCGCGCGATCAGGCGATGGTCGACGCGTTTTACAAGGCGGCGCTGGCCCACGGCGGCAAGGACAACGGCGCGCCGGGATTTCGCGAATATCACCCCGGCTACTACGGCGCCTTCGTGCTGGATCCGGACGGCAACAACATCGAAGCCGTGTTCCATGGCGAAGCCCAGCGCAGCGCGCCATCGGTCACCGTGACATTCTGACCGGAGCGTTTCCGTGCAGCTGCGCCATCTCCGGTACTTCGTGAAGATCGTTGAGGCGGGCAGTTTTTCCCGCGCAGCGGCGCTCATCCCGGTGGCGCAGCCCGCGCTTAGCCAGCAGATCGCGGCACTGGAAGAAGAGTTGGGCGTAACGCTGTTGCATCGCAGCGCGCGGGGCGCGCGTCCCACGGCCGCGGGCGCCGCGCTCTACACGGAAGCCGCTTCCATCCTGAGCCGCATGGAGCGCATCCCGCAGATCGTGCGCTCGCTCAGCGGCGACATCCAGGGCGTGGTGCGCATCGGCATGTCGTCCACGCTGGCGTCGTTTCTGGCCGGCGAACTGATGGAAAAATGCCGCACGGCGCTGCCCAAGATCAGCCTGCGCTTCAGCAGCGATGCCAGCGGTCAGCTGGGCGTCCGCATCCGTGACAGTTCGCTGGATCTGGCGCTGGTGTTCGAGGACGAACCGACCACGGGTTTTGCGCGTCAAGCGCTGTTCCGGCAACGGCTTTTCGTGATCAGCCCGCGCAAGCCCGGGCGCCGGCCGTCCGCCATGCGCTTCGAGCAACTGGCCGACATGCCGCTCATCCTGCCCGCGCATCCCAACATGACGCGCAATCTGCTGGACCGGCTGTTTTCCGAGGCCGGCATCACGCCGCAGGTGGTGGCGGAAACCGAGGTTTTTTCCGGCATGCTGTCGGCGGTGCAGGCGGGCATCGGCCACACCATCCTGCCGCTGGGCGACTTCTCGGGCCAGCCGGGCAACGCGATGGTGTCCGCCGTGCTGATCGAACCGCCGGTTTATCTGACGGCGGCGGTCATTGCGTCCAATGACGTGCCGCTGGCGCCGCCCGCCGAAGCGGTGCGCACGCTGCTCAGCGAGTTCGTGATGCAGCACGTGCAGGAAAAAGGTCTGGCAGGCGCGGAGCCTCTGCCTTCCTGACGGGCCGCCAAAAGGCCATATCCGCGGCCGATACCCGCATATCAACATAGTATTTTTTCTGTTTCGCCGGCAGGCGCAATCTTCACTCCCATGCAGCAACCGCAATGTCTGCGACCTGCAGAACTGGAGAGTGATGATGGCAAAGCTGGTTTATCGCGTGGTGTCCGCGTGCGGCGCGCTGGGATATGGATTTCCCCGTGAATCGCTGCAAAAGGCGCTGGAAGGGCGGATCGACGCCGTGATCTCGGATGCGGGATCGATGGACGCCGGCCCCTATTACCTGGGCACGGGAACCGAGTACTTCGAACGCGAGGCCGTGAAGGCGGACTTTCGCCACATGGTCGAGGCGGGCGAACGCATCGAGGGTCCGGTCATCCTGGGAAGCTGCGGCATGGCGGGCGGCAACCGCAACCTGGACTGGATGATCGACGTCGCCAAGGAAGTGTTTGACGAGCTGGGGGTGACGGACCGAACCGTGGCGGTCATCCGGTCCGAGCTGGACCCGGCCAGCGTGATCCGCGAATTCCGCGCGGGCGCGCTTCGGCCCACGGGCGCCGGGCCGGAGCTGGATGCAGCGGCGCTCGAAGAGAGCACCATCGTGGGTCAGATGGGCGTGCATCCTCTCATCACCGCGCTGGAAAGCGGCGCGAAGTATGTGCTGGCCGGCCGCGCGTGCGACATCGCGCTGTTCGCGTCCGACATGATCCGCCGCGGCATCGACCCGGGTCTGGCGTACCACGTTGGCCACGTGCTGGAATGCGGCGCGCTGGCCTGCGATCCGGGCTCGCCGTCCGATTGCCTGGTCGCCGAAATCTACGACGACGGCACGGCGCTTTTCGTGGCGCCGGACTCGGGACGGCGCTGCACGCCGTATTCGATTGCGGCGCACTCGCTCTACGAGGAAAGCCATCCGCAACTGCAGTTCTATCCCGAAGGCATCCTGGCGATGGAACACACGGAATTCTTCGCGCGCGACGCCCGCACCGCCGGCATCCGCAACAGCCAGTTCGTGCATGCCGGCAAGCCATGGCCGTGGAGCATCAAGCTGGAGGGCGCGCGGCGGCTGGGCAAGCGCAAGGTGTCGCTGGTTCACCTGGATCCCGCGGACCTGCCGCGTGTGCCTGGCGACGTGCTGGTCTATGGCCGCAATGGCGTCCAGGCCGTACCGCTGCGCGAGGGCGAAAAGGAGCTGGGCCTGATCGTCGAAACGTGCGCGGCGACGCCGCAGGCCGCCGAAACGCTGGCCAGCCTGCTGACCCACTATCTGATCCACTATGGTTACGCGGGCCGCAAGGCCACGGCCGGCAACATCGCCTATCCGCTGTCGCCCAATCTGGTGAGCTTCCGGCGCGAGGACGGGCAGTACGGCGCAGTGGTTCCCAGCGGCACGCGCGATCCGGTATTTCAGGCCAATTACCCGATGATCAAGGACGCGGTCATCACGCTGGTCCAGGCGGAATTTCCGGACGCGCTGCGCGCCGCAACGTGGAAAATCCATGAGGCAGACGCGAGCCATCCGGTCGCGCTGGTGCGCACCGTCGACCGGGATCCTCGCGTGCTTGCCGATCGCCATCACGCGGAACTGCAACGTCTGCTTTCGCTGGCCGCCGCGCGCGACGGCTCGCGGCTGGACATGGATGCCGGCGATGCCTACGAATGGACGCTGTACCACCTGCTGCTGAACGAGGACATCATCAAGAACCGCATGTTCCCGATCACGTACTTCCGCGCCAACGGCGCAACGTGGACGGAAAGCGGATCCGGCCGGCCGCGGTATTACGACATCGGCATCACGGAATACACGGGCAACCTGGACGATCGCACGCTGTCCCTGATCGCCGATGCGCCGCCCGAAGGCACGCCCCAGCGCGAACAGCCGCTGCTCGACATGGCCGTGGTGGTCCGCAGCAAGGACGCGGGCATCAACCGGCTGACGTTCGACATAGTGTTCAACTCGGCCGCCGATTACGAGGCCGCATTGCGCTCGAACGTGTTCTGCCCGGCCAACGTGGCTCGGGTGCTGGGCGTGGCGCCCGAGCGCGTGGTCGGCACGTTCTTTGTGGATAGCTGCAACGCCATCAAGCTGACCATCGACCGCCCGAACATTTCGGCTTCGCCGGATGAGCGCGACGTGTTCGGCGCGCAACAGCAGGCCGTCGTCGAGCGTCTGTCGATACCGCATTACGCGGAACGGCTGGCGATGGCGTCGGCGCTGTAGCGCGCGTTGACGACGCCGCCGATCGCGAACGGGAAGGGCGATCGGCGGCTTGCCGTTTTCGGCGCGGGGGCGGTTTCATGCCAGAATTGCGGGCTGTCCAACCGCCATCGAACCCGAGAAGAATCCGATGAAACCTGGAATTCCCGCACTACGGTTGTTGTCCCTGGCTGGCTTGTTCGCATTGTCCGCGCCCGCGTTGGCCATTGATTGCAAGAAGGCCTCCACCGGCGTCGAGAAGCTGATCTGCGCCGATCGCGGCGCGGTGTCCGCCGATGCGGAATTGAATCGCAGCTACAGCGCGCTATTGAAAGCCGCGCCCGATGCCGAGATACGCACCATGCTGGTCGACGGCCAGAAGCGTTGGCTGGCGGCGCGCGACAACGCACTGGAAAGATTGATCGAGTCGCCCGACCTCCTGCCCGACGGCAAAACCCCCGCACAGGCCGCGCGCAGCCTGATGCTTGCGCGCAGCGCCGAGTTCAAGGAAAAGGCCAAGGGATCTGACACCCCGGTCCTGATCGCGCGGGCGCTGGAACAGCGCAAGTTCCGGGCGCAGTTCACGGGCGGTCCGTTTGCCGGTTTCGCGTCCTCGTGCGACGTGCTGCCGCCCGACTACAACAACTACTCCTGCTTTGCGACCCGCCATTACCAGCACAATGACCGCGTCTGCTCGATCGACGAGTACTGGGCTTCCGGCGGCGTCTACACGAAGCGCTACGTGGCCAACGTGGTGAATGGCAAGCCCAAGGTCATCGCGTCGTGCTCGTTCAGCAGCGCCGATGAGGCGTGCGACGACGGCAATGGCAAGACCCTTTGGAACCGATCCCCGGCAAAGCCTGATTTCAGTTATGCCGACACGCCGCTGCCGAAGATCGACGGCGACATCTTCGACACCGACGACTACGAATGGGCGCAGGCTTGCCTGGCGAGCCCGGTGTATCCCGAGGAAAAGTAGCGCTTGCTGGCGGGCGCTGCCGCGCAGGTGTCAGACGAGGAAGGTGTCAGACTGTAATTGCGCGCGCGCCGGCCGCGAGGGCTTGGCCGCGCCCGCAGGACGGACATTTCCCGTGTGCAGCACGCGGCGCGCGGACGTTTCAATCGGGCCTCCCGGGAGCTGATCGACCGCAAGATTTGGAAACGGACTGCTCCGCGCAGCGGGAATTCCGTCCACGCCACGGACGTAGAATCCCGCTTTTCATCAGGGCCACGCGGCTGACAGGAACCAATCATGAAAAAAACCATCCTTCTTGCATCCGTTTGTGCGGCGCTGCTGTCTGCCTGCGCGCCCACGACCTCTCCCCGCGAAGGATCGTCCGCCATGCCTGATTCCGCCACCACGTCCGCCACTACATCCGCCTCCACTCAGGCCAGCCTGAGCGCCTACCACTGGCGCCTGACCGCCGCCACCGATGCCGCGGGCAAGTCCATCGCCGCGCTGCAAAAGGGCGTCGAGCATCAGGTGCGGCTTACCTTCAAGGACGACGGCGTGAACATCCGCGGAGGCTGCAATGCGCAGTTTGGCGGATACACGTACAAGAACGGCGTGCTGACCATCGCGAACCTCGCGTCGACCATGAAGGCATGCGAACAAAGCCTGATGCAGCTCGATGCCGAGATCGGCCAGCGTCTGAAGGGCGATCTGCGCGTGACGCTGTCGGGCGACAAGGCCGAGCCGGCGCTGGACCTCACGACGCAGGACGGCAGCGTGCTGAAGTTCGTGGGCGAACCCACGCCGGAAACGCTGTACGGCAGCGCGGGCCAGATCATGTTCCTGGAAGTGGCGGCCAAGCGCGCCGAATGCAGCCATCCGATGATTCCGCATTACCAGTGCCTGATGGTGCGTGAACGCAAGTTCAACGACGCCGGCATCGCGTTGCCGGCGCCGGACAAGTGGCAACCGTTGTACCAGTCGATCGAGGGGTTTGAGCACCAGGACGGCGTGCGCACCGTGCTGCGGGTCAAGCGCTACGACTGGAAGAACCCGCCCGCCGATGCGCCGTCCAAGGTTTACGTGCTGGACATGGTGGTGGAGCAGGACGCATCGGGCAAACGCAAGTAAGCGAGGGGGGCGTTAGCGCGATCAGCGCGGTTAGCGCCCTTGGGCCCGATCACCAGGTGATGTAGAACATCGCCTTGGCCAGCACCACGATGGCGAGCATGTGGCAGAACACGCTCAGGTGCAGCCGGCCTTGCAGCGCGCCGGTGAGCTTGCGTCGGCGGGCCATCACCAGCGCGGTTGCCACATGAACCAGCACGCTGACCGCCAGCGCGATCTTGATGGAAAGCAGCAGGCCGAACGATGAGGCCAGCGGCGCGGACAGCGCGCCGCGGTGCTGCCAGGCCAGTCCCAACCCCGCCAGATACAGCACCACCACCGACCACGGCACCACCGAACGCACGCGCGGCCCGAGCTGGCTGCCCAGCGCCTTGCGCACGTCGGCCGGCAGGCGCCGGTGCACCGGTTCAAGGAACAGCACCTCGAACGTCACCGTGCCGACAAACAGGAAGGCCGCAAGCAGGTGCAGGATGAGCAGCGCGGGATAGAGGGTCATGACGGCATTCTCCGCCCGCGGATAACGGCGCGAAATGACAAACATCAAGGGCGCAGGCCCGGGTTGAATCCAGCGGTTCATTGACCCCGGTGTCAGACACCCGTTGTGACGCCGCCACACACTCGGACCCAGGTGTCAGACACCCATTGAGACGCCGCCGCAAGCTGACGACCATCTCCGACGGGTGTCTGACACCGTCCCAAGCAAGCAGCCCGACAAAACAGCCGGGAACTCAGCTCACTTACCCGCCGGCTGCAGCGTCAGCGTGTCCGACCGCTGGCTGTCCACCTTTGCCCGGCTGAATGCCATCGGGAAATACTCGCCCGTCGACCAGCCTTTCAGCAGGTCCTGGTAATGCGGGCTGCGCGGATCCGCCGATTGGCCCGGCACGTTCTGCACGCGCGAGTTGTCCCAGTCGGCCACGTCGATCACCTGGCGGTACGACGCGCCGCTGGTCACGCGGTAGTCGCTATTGCGGAACGTCGCGCGGTGCACCGTGTCGTTGTCGCCGCCGACCGGATAGCGCGGCGTGCCCCACGCCTTCGCGGTGTCCGGCGGCAGCAGGCTGGCCAGGCTGTGATCGAACTGGATGTGGTGCAGCTTGCCCCACTGCCATTGCTTCGAATCCGGCCCCATCTTCGCGGTGAGCTTAGTGAGGCCATCTGCCAGCGCCTGCAACAGCAGGGCGTCGCGGCCCTGATCCGGACGAGGACCAAAGGCGGCATCGGGCGTGGCCAGCTTTTCCAGGGTCTTGCGGGTGGAAAGCTCGCCGAACGCCGCGCGCCCGTTTGCCGGCACATACAGGTCGGTCACGCGCTTGACGACCTCGGGCAGCCAGAAGGCGTAGACCGTGGCGGCCCGGGAGTCCGTGGCCATGCGATAGTCCCAGTCCTTCAGCAGGCTCAGCGCCGACCCGATGTTTGCGTCCGCCGAATTCAACGATTTGGCGTAGCCGCCCAGCGTGCGGGCAGGAATCGACAGGTTGTCGAACTGCAGGTCCTGAGACTGCTGCACGGTCAGCCCCTTGCCGTCGGCCACGACCTCGCGGATTCGCTGGATGCGGAAGGGTTCGGCCCAGGTGCGCGCCGACATGTCCTTGTACGGATAGTTGGCGGGCAGGTTGTACTCGTTGGCCGTGGCGACATAGCCTTCGGGCGGATTGAAGGCACGGGGCAGGGAGCTGCCGGGCAGCACGCCGCGCCATTCGAAATCGCCATTGCCGGGCACGGGTAGCATGCCGGACCAGTCGTTGCGCGGACGGATGGGCGCGATGCTGCCGCCGAACCAGCCGATGTTGCCGTCTACGTCGGCATACACCATGTTTTCGCTGGGCGTGTAGTGTTTTTCCATGCCGGCCACGAATTCGTTCCAGTTCTGCGCCTGATTCAAGCGCAGGCTGGCCAGATAGGCGGCCGTGCCCGGGAATTCCAGGTAGGCGGCGCGCAGGGCGTAGGCCTTGCGCCGCACCGGGTCTTCATGGATGACGGGTCCGTGACGCGTGAACTTCAGGCTGCGCATGGCGGGCGACGCGCCGCGCACCGGGATGCTCTCGTCGATCTGGCGCATCTTTTCCCAGCGGCCCTGGTAGCGGTATTCGCCGGGATTCGCGGGGTTGGTGTCGTAGACGTACAGGTCTTCCTCGTCGCCGAACGCGAAGATGGTCAGGCCGAACGCGATGCGGTCGTTGTGCCCCATCGAGACGCCGGGCAATGACGGTTCGCCCGCGCCGATCACATTCCAGCCGGGCGCATTCAGGTGCACCATGTAGCGCAGCGACGGCATCGTGATGGAGCGGTGCGGGTCGCCCGCCAGGATGGGCTTGCCGGTGGCGGTGCGTTCGCCGCTCAGCGTCCAGTTGTTGCTTTCGTAGCGCGGCGCCAGCGGATCGAAGGCCGGATCCAGCGACGCGAGCCTGCCCTCGGACAACGCGCTGGCCAGCTTGACGCGTTCATCCGCGGCAAGCGGGCTGCGCGGGAAGTCGCCCGCCTCGAACTTCTGGCCGTCCCGCGCCAGCCGGTAGGTGCTCAGAACGGACTTGTTGATCTGACGCACATCCAGGCCGGCCGGCACCTGCAGCGCCAACGGCGGCTCGAAGGTGCTCAGCCCCTGAACGGTGTTCAGGCCCAATGCGGCGATCTGCTCGGACATCCGCACTTCCTCGCTGACGTTGCGCGTCAGGCCGTAGATGCGGATCAGCGAGGTCTCCGGACTCCAGTAACCGGGCTCGGTGCCTGTCAGCTTGAATTCCGGCGGAAGCTGGTCGGGATTGGCCTTTACCCAGTTCACGTAGGCGTTGATGCCGTTGGCGAACGCGGTGAGGATGGCCTGGCCTTCGGGGTGGTAGCTGGCGAATTCCGCCTGCATGTCGCCGCGGTACAGGAAAAGGCGCGCGGCGCGGTCCTGCTCGACAAAGCGCGGGCCGAATTGTTCGGCCATCTTGCCTTCGCCCTGGCGGCGCCACAGGTCCAGTTGCCACAGGCGGTCGCGTGCGGCCGAAAATCCCTGGGCAAAGAACAGGTCCGCCTGGTTCTTGGCGTAGATGTGGGATACGCCGTGTTTGTCCCTGACGATCTCCACGGGCTGCGACAGCCCCGCCATGGCAATCGTGTCCTTCTTGCCGCCTGGCGAGGCGCAACCCGCCAGCACTGCGATCAGGCCGCTTGCCAGCAATGCGGCGGCCCTGCGCTTGAACGTACGCATAGACTTCTCCTCCGGTTATTGATCTTTTCTCTGCCGGCGGTACGCAGGACGCTGGAAGCCGCGCCGAACGCAACACCATGCAGCGACTACAACTAAAGCAGAAGCGTGTGGAGAACTGTTTTATTTGATTAGATCTGGCAGGACTTGTAACGCTTCGTTGAACACCGCCCACTGGGGGAAGCGCAGCCGGCTGATAGCCGGTCCGCAAAATGCGCGCGCAGGCATGAAATTTTTGGTCACGACATCGCGAGCCGGCCGGTAAACTCGGGCGCCCCGAATACCGTCGGCGCGCCCCAGGTCCGCCGTCATCGCAACTAGCCATTCATTCATGCCGATCTCCGACCTCGCACGCAGCCTGTCCCGTCCCATCCTTGCCGCCGATGACCTGGAGTCGATGGAGCAATTCTTCCAGCGGCCCGAAGTTGGCGCCTTTTTGACCCATGCCCGCAACCCGGCGCACACCGCCGCGGCCCTCCAGGAATGCGCCGATCTTCTGCCGCAACTGCATCCTTCCCATGCCGCGGCGCTGGCGCTGATGGGCGGTTCGCTGGTGGAAAGCGGCGCCGATCCCGCCATTCTGTTTCCCACGCTGCACGCGCTGCTGCGCGACTGGCTGCAACGCCTGCGCCCGTTCTGCGCGCAGGAAGTCGAAGATGACGATGACGAGGTCGAGGAAGCCGATCGCCAGGCTTGGAGGGACGCGCAGGCCAGGTTGGCGCAGGTGCCGCAGGATGCGTTCTGGGAGGTCGAAGCCTTGCAGGCCGCCGTCGACGTGCTGGTGCTGCCCATGATGACCATGTTGTTGCGCCACCGCGGCAATCACCAGGCTTTCATCGCCGATGAGGCGCTGATGGGTTTGCTGTATGCCATGGCCACGGTCAACGACAGCCTGCCGTTCGACCAGCTGCATTTCCTGTGGCTGGCGTCGCGGGTGAGCTATGAAGACGAACTGGTGGTGGTCCTGCCGGCATCCGGGACCGGATTCGTCGCCGAGGCCCATGCCATCAACAACACCTTCCACGCCTTCACGCTGCTGCAGATCCTGATCGGCGAACACGCGCAGGCGTTGGGCGTGCAACGGGAGATCCCTCCGCGCACGCCGGACATGGACGGCGACACGGCCGACTTCCAGTGGCTGCAGGCCGGCGCCTACGCCGGGGGCGAACTGAAGAACATGCTGAAGTGGGCCTGGGGCGAAGCCGCGCTGCGCGACCATCCGTCCCGGCACGGCAGGCGCGTGCTGATCGCGTTGGAAACGGACGAGGGGACCAAGCGCAACTGGTCGGGATTCAACGGCGTGATACACGAAGCCCAGCAGCCGTCCATGACGTTCAAACGCTATCTGACGCCGGAGGAAGTGGCGTCGTATCTGGCGTGAGCTGGCGCAGGTTCAGCTCTGCTCGAACATCTTGTCCACGCTGTCTTGCAGGTCAAAGACGTCCGACGCGGCATACAGGCCAACCGACTCGCGCAGATGGGCGGTGCCGGGCGGGGTTTCCATACAGGCCTTGATAAGCACGAACTGGCCGGCCGGATCCGGCATGAACTTCATGCCGGCGACTGACATCCGTTCGATCCGCACGCTGCCGTCGTTGTAGCGGCGGCCGCGGGCGGGCTTGTCGCGTAGTTCGTCGATGGCGGGCACATGGTCAAAGACTGCGTCGTAGAACTCAATGACGGCGCTTTGATTGGTTTGCGCGCAATGGTGCACATAGGCGGCGTAGTAATGGCCGTCGAGCCGGTACGACACCACGTCGCCCGCGCGGTAGAACGTCAGGCTGTCGGGCAGGCCGGGAGCGCGCTTGAGCGGCGCGGGCGGCGTGTGCAGGAAGGCGGTCTTGATGGCGGCGGTCTTGCGATGAAAATCGTCGCTCAGGGCCACGGCATCGTTCAGGGCGTCGATGGCGGCATCCGCGCGGTCCGCGATGCCGGCGTCGGCGATGCCGTACTTGTGCAGCAGGATGGCCAGCGCGACGGCGGTCTTGTCGCGATACAGGGGCGAGGCCGCGTCGTCGCCGGCCTGCAGCACGCAATTCCAGCGGCGCAGCAGGGGCGCCAGCACGCTGGCCGACGGGTTGGCCGCGATGCTGGCGTCATGGCGGGCGCGCGCCATGGTGTCCGCCAGCAGGCGCGCAAGGTCTTCATCCAAAGTCTGGACCAGGATGTCGGCGGCGAGTTTCTTCAGCGCCTGGGCGTGGGTGATGGCGGTCATGGTGTCGATGTTGGCCGTGGCGCGCCGCAGGTCTTCGATGTAGCGGGTATCGGTCATGCCGAAAGGCGGGGGCCGGATAAAGAAGAGGCTGGAGGATAAAGGGCCATGGTGTCCGCCCAGTTACCAGATGCAAGCCGATCCGCCGAATGGTTGCGAACACGGCGGCACGCGGCGGGCAAGGTGCCTCGCCGTCGCGCGCCGTCACTGCGTTGCAGATGTCACCACCGGCGCTGCGAGCCGCTCTGCGGCTGCGATGCCGGCTGGCCCATTCCACTGGTCCGGATGGTGGTTTCGTATTTCTTGTAGTCCTCGATATAGGTGGGCGAGTTGATGTTCGGGCTTTCCTCGCCGGCCCATTGTTCTTCCAGGCCGGCTTCGCGCCATGCAGCCAGGTCGCGTTCGACGTCAGCCCGGGTGGGCGTGAAGTCCGAGGGTGGCGCCGCGGTGGTCGGCGCCGTGGAGGCGGACTGCGCGCCGGCGGGGCCGGACAGCAGGGCAAATGCCGCCAGCGCAGCGGGAATAAGGGCGCGGAATGGCAGGACAGGCTTCATGAATGGCTCCTTGTGGTCGCGTGGGGGCGCAGCGTTGGGGCCGGTGTCGTTCGGGCGTGCGCGATGGCGCCGCACGGC
>NZ_JCBANC010000037.1:0-62391 GCF_059760815.1 Achromobacter sp. 1012554356
CCGCTGTCGCGGCCGGTGGCATCGAGCGCCATCATGGACGGTTGGCCTTCAATGGAAACAGCTTGCAGGCCGCGCGCGGTGGCAGGCACTTCGGCGGACCAGGACATGCGCGCGAAGTTGTTGACGGGCACGCTGTAGTTGTCGCGGCCGCTTTTCAGTTTGGCGAGGCTGCGGACGATCTGGCCGTCGGGGCTGCGCCATTGAAGGACGAGTTCAGGCGGGGCCTGCCAGTCGACGCGCGATCCGCCTTCGTTGAAGAACACGGCCTCGATGGTGACGGTCTCGCCGGGCGCGGCAGACGGGCGGTCCAGCCGGTAAGACACGCCTGCCGCGGCGGAGCCGGCCGCGCCGAGGGCCAGGATGGCCGCAAGGAGGCGGGGGGCGGAAGAGCGGTGAAAAGGACGGCTGGAGGTCATTGAGGACGTGTCTGGTTTTTGTGATCAGGCAATGTAGCACCGTCCCCGGCAACAGTTTGTAAGTCAGGCTAATCGTATGTATGGGCTGTAAGAAATGCAAAAACCCCGCGCGTTGTCGACAATGCGCGGGGCTTTTTTTGGAGGGTATGCGGGCGCGGGGATGGAGCTCGTGCTGGGCCCGCGCCGTGGCTGTCACTCCCCGAACTTGATCCCCTGCGCCAGCGGCAGATTCCGCGAGTAGTTGATGGTGTTGGTCGCGCGCCGCATGTAGTTGCGCCACGCATCCGAACCCGACTCGCGGCCGCCGCCAGTTTCCTTCTCACCACCAAAAGCCCCGCCGATCTCGGCGCCGGAGGTGCCGATGTTGACGTTGGCAATGCCGCAGTCGGAGCCGGCGGCGGACAGGAAGGTTTCGGCTTCGCGCAGGTCGTTGGTGAAGATGGCGGACGACAGGCCCTGCGGGACGCCGTTCTGCATGGCGAGCGCGTCGCCGAAGTCCTTGTAGCGCATCACGTACAGGATGGGCGCGAAGGTTTCGTGGCAGACGACGTCGGTCTGGCTGGGCATCTCGGCGATGGCGGGGCGCACGTACCAGGCGTCGGGATATTGGTCGGCAAGGACGCGTTCGCCGCCCGCAACCTTGCCGCCTTGCTCGCGCGCGGCCGTCAGGGCGGCTTGCATGGCATCGAAGGAGGCGCGGTCGATCAGGGGGCCGACGAGGTTGCCGCTATCGAGCGGGTTGCCGATGGGGGCACTGGCATAGGCCTTGTGCAGGCGCTGGACCAGTTCGTCGGCGACGCTTTCGTGGACGATCAGGCGGCGGGTGGTGGTGCAGCGCTGGCCGGCGGTGCCGATGGCGCCGAAGACGATGCCACGGGCGGCCATGTCGAGGTCGGCGGTCGGGCCGACGATGATGGCGTTGTTGCCGCCCAGTTCAAGCAGGACGCGGCCGAAGCGTTGCGCGACGCGCGGGCCGACCTGGCGGCCCATGCGGGTGGAGCCGGTGGCGGACACCAGCGCCACCGTGTGCGAGTCGACCAGGGCCTCGCCGACCTCGCGGCCGCCGATAAGGACCTCGGACAGGCCGGCGGGCGCGTCGCCGAAGCGTTGGACGGCCTGCGCGAAGAGCGCCTGGCAGGCGAGGGCGGTGAGGGGAGTCTTTTCCGACGGCTTCCAGACGACGGCATTACCGCACACCAGCGCCAGCGCAGCGTTCCAGGACCAGACGGCGACGGGGAAGTTGAAGGCGCTGATGACGCCGACGACGCCCAGCGGATGCCACGTTTCCATCATGCGGTGGCCGGGGCGTTCGGACGCGATGGTCAGGCCGTAGAGCTGGCGCGACAGGCCGACGGCGAAATCGCAGATGTCGATCATTTCCTGCACTTCGCCTTCGCCTTCGGCGACGATCTTGCCGGCTTCCAGGCTGACGAGGCGGCCGAGCGCTTGCTTGTGCTGGCGCAGGGTTTCGCCGAACAGCCGGATCAGTTCGCCGCGGCGCGGGGCGGGGACGTCACGCCATGCCAGGCTGGCTTGCCGTGCGCGGGTAATGGCGGCGTGGGCCTGGGCCACCGTGTGCTCATGCACCTGCGCCAGCTCGGCGCCGTCGATCGGGCTGCGGGCGATCAGGGTGCCGCCGGTGAGCGCACTGGAATTGAGTCCGAGATTGCGCAGGATGTCTTGAGGAGTGTCCATGCCGGTTCCTTCGATGCCTCGCGAAGTCAGCGTCTTCGCTTAAGGGTTATGCCTAAGTGGCGATTCTGGAAAAAAATTTACTATACGAAACTATGACGTGAAATGCGAAATATTTTTGAGGCGCACTGCACCTGAAGGTGGATTCGTGGCGGAACCGTTGCTCGTTGTTCAGGCAGTCAAGAAGACCTATCAGCGCGACGGGCATCCCCCGCATCTGGCGCTGGACGGCATCGATTGCCAGCTCGAACGCGGCGAGGTGATGGTCGTGGTCGGCCCGTCCGGCTCGGGCAAGAGCACCTTGCTTCGCACCCTGAACGGCCTGGAAAGCATCGACAGCGGCACGATCCGCGTCAATGGCGTGTCGCTCACGGATCCGGCCACCGACGTCAACCGCTGGCGCACCGACGTCGGCATGGTGTTCCAGCACTTCAACCTGTTCCAGCACCGTACTGCGCTCGACAACGTGGCGCTACCCCAGCGCGTGGTGCGCGGGCGCAGCCGTGCCGACGCCGAACGCTACGCCCGCGACCTCCTGGGCCGCGTCGGCATGGCGGAATTCGGCGACCGATACCCCAGCCAGTTGTCCGGCGGCCAGCAGCAGCGCGTGGCGATCGCGCGCGCGCTGGCGATGGACCCGCAGCTCATGCTGTTCGACGAGGCCACGTCGGCGCTCGATCCTGAAACGGTGGGCGGCATTCTTGAATTGATGCGCGCCCTGGCTCGCGACGGCATGACGATGGCCGTGGTGACGCACGAAATGGGCTTTGCTCGCGACGTGGGGGACCGCGCGCTCTTCATGGACGCCGGCCGCATCGTGGAGATGGGCACACCCGACGAAGTGTTCGGCCACCCCAAAGAAGCGCGCACCCGCGCCTTCCTGGAAAAGATTCTGTAGTCCCGCCGGTCCGGCTTATCCGGGCGCTGCCGGCGCGATGTGCCTTGCCCGGAACGATATGGGTCCAATCACCAAAGGGGTTAGCAATGCTGAAAATCAAACAATGGCTGGGCGTGGCCAGCGTCGCCCTGGCGGCCGCCACCGTGGCCCTGCCGGCACAGGCGGACGAACTTTCCGACATCATCAAGCGCGGTGAATTGCGCGTAGCGGTGCAGACCTCCGGGCCGCTGATGAGCTTCATGGATAAGACGGGCAAGCGTACGGGGCTGGCCGTGGAAGTCGCCAAGCGCATGGCCGACGATCTGGGGGTGAAGCTGGTGCTGCAGGATTATGAATGGAAGGGCCTCTTGCCCGCGCTGCTGTCGGGCAAGGCCGACATGGTGGCCGCCGACATGACCCCGACGCCGCAGCGCGCCGCGCAGGTGCTGTTCTCGCTGCCCATGTTCTACGCCGACACCGTCGCCGTGGTGCCCAAGGATTCGCCGTACAAGAACTACGCCGAACTGAACAAGTCGGGCGTCACCGTCGGCGCGCTGGGCGCCAGCACCTACGCCGAAGTCGGCAAGAAGATGCTGCCCACGGCCACGCTCAAGGAGTTCTCGGGCGGCAGCGCCCCGGTCGGCCAGGCGCTGTCGAGCGGCCGGCTGGACGCCGGCATCATGTCGCTGTCCACCGCCAACCAGTTCCTCGTCGACTTCGGCAATCTGCGGGTGCTGGAAGGCGTGATGGTGCGCGAGCCCCTGGCGTTCGCCGTCGGCCCCAACGCGTTCCGCCTGAAGTTCTGGCTGGACAACTGGCAGACACTCAAGACCGCCGACAACACGTTGCCGGAACTGGTGCAGTACTGGTACTCCACCGATTGGAAGAAAGACCACTGATCGGAGACGGGACCGCCCATGGACTGGTTGATCGATTTCTATAACTGGCGCATCGTCAGCCAGTACACGGGCCAGTTCGCCGAAGGCCTGGCCAATACCCTGATTGCAGCGGGCGCAAGCCTGGTGCTGTCGGTGCTGGCCGGGGTTCCGCTGGCGCTTGCCCATATGTCGTCCCGCGCCCTGGTGTGGCGTCCGGTGGCGGCGTATGTGCAATTCGTGCGCTCCACGCCGCTGCTCGTGCAGATCTACCTGGTCTATTACGCGGTGCCTTATCTTGTGCCCGGCGCCAAGGGCTGGAGCGAGATGGTGCTGGGCATCCTCGCCATGACCGTGCATCACGCGGCCTACATGAGCGAAATCATCCGCGTCGGCATCGAGTCCGTGCCGCGCGGCCAGATCGAAGGCGCCAAGGCCTGCGGCATGAACTACCACCAGCGCCTGCGCTATGTGGTGCTGCCGCAGGCCTTCGCCAACACGCTGCCGCCGCTGTTGGGCCAGACCGCCGTACTGATCAAGGACACCTCGCTGCTGTCCCTGATCACGGTGTTTGAACTGGTTGCCGCGGGCGTGCAGATGAACAGCGAACGCATCGTGCCCAACGAAGCCTTCCTGACCATCGCGGCAGGCTATCTGCTGATCTACTGCGTCATGCTGCTGCTGTCCAAGGGCGTAAGCCTGTGGCTGGCCGGCCCGGCCTGGAACGCGAGGTAATCATGCTGGACTCCTATCTTTCCACCGCCGGCGTCGTGCTGCCCTTTCTGCTCAAGGGCTTCTGGGAGACGCTGAAGATTTCCTTCGTGGCCATCATTGCCGGCTCGCTGCTGGGCTTTGTGATCGGCGTGATCCGCAGCTACCGCATTCGCGGCGTGCATCAGATCCTGGGGCTGTACATCCATATTCTGCGCGGCACGCCGTTCCTGGTGCAGCTCTACATCTTCTACTTCGTGCTGCCCAGCTCCGGCATCGAACTGCTGCACTGGGATTCCGGCACGGCAGCCTTCGTGGCGCTGTCGGTCTATACGTCCTGCTACGTGGCGGAAATCGTCATGGGCGCCATCCAGGCCGTGCCGCGGGGCCAGACCGAAGGCGCGATGACCCTGGGCCTGCGTCCGCTCCAGATCCTGTGGCTGGTCATTCTGCCGCAGGCCATGCGCCTGATCGTGCAGCCCATGAGCGGCGTCTACGTCATGCTGATCAAAAGCACCGCCATCCTGTCCGTGGTCGGCATCACCGAACTCACGCGCCAGGGCGAAGTGTTCATCATCACCTTTCCGGCCAAATCGCTGTTCATCTACGGCATGATCGCCGCCATCTATTTCATCTACTGCTACCCGCTCCTGCGCCTGGCCAACTGGCTGGAAAGGCGCCTGACCGGGGGCCTGCAAGGCGCGGGCCTGCACTGAGCCGACATCATGGTCTCCGAGTACATCGACACCTACTACAAGCGCACGCTCGCCGACGGCGACACCTACTATCCGCCGCTGGCAGGCGCGGCCAGCGCCGACGTCTGCGTGATCGGCGCGGGGCTGGCGGGCCTGTCCACCGCGCTGGAACTGGCCCGGCGAGGCCGTAACGTGACGCTGCTTGAGGCGAAACGCATCGCGTGGGGCGCCTCGGGTCGCAACGGCGGCTCGGTGTCGCCAGCGTTCTCCGCGGGCGCCGACGCCATCCGCAAGCACGTCGACGAAGACCACTATCGCCAGCTTTACCGTCTGTCGATGGAGGGAGTCGAAATCATCCGCGACAACATCCGCGACCTGCGCATCGCCGACGCCCACAAGGTCGACGGACGCCTGCGCGTCGTGCGCTACGAGGCCACCAATGCGCTGCGCCAGTGGTGCGACAGCCAGCAGCGCGACTTCGGCCGCGATGTGCGGCTGCTCTCGCGCAGCCAGGTTCGCGAGCGGCTGGTGTCCGACGTCTACCACCAGGGCATCGAAGACCCCTCATCCTTTCACTTCCATCCGCTGAACTACGCGCGCGCGCTGGCCCGCGAGTGCGTGAGGCTTGGCGTGCGCATCCATGAGGATTCACCCGTCGTGCAGGCCACGCTGGACGGCCCGGTCAAGCATCTGAAGACCGAGCAGGGCCAGATCGACGCTGCCACCGTGGTGCTGGCGACCGGCGGCTACACCGGCGGCGTCGTGCCCGCCTTGCGCCGCGCGATGCTGCCCATCGCTACCTACATCATGCTGACCGAACCGCTGGGCGACCGCGTGCGGGAAGCCATCCGCAGCACCGCCGCCATCGGCGACGACCGGCGCGCCGGCAACTATTACCGCGTCCTGGATGGCGGCCGCATCGGCTGGGGCAGTAGAATCACCACCCGTGTCGACGACCCGCCCGATCTGGCCGAGTCCCTGCGCCGCGAACTGCTCAGCGTCTACCCCCAATTGCAAGGGGTACGCGTGGAGGCAGCGTGGTCGGGACGCATGGCCTACGCGCGGCACCTGATGCCGCAGATCGGCCTGCTGGGTCCGGGCGTCTGGTATTGCACCGCGTTCGGCGGACACGGCATGAACACCACGTCCATTGGCGGACGCGTTGTGGCCGAGGCGATCACCGGCGACACGCAGCGCTACAAGCTCTTCGAACCTTTCGGGTTGGCCTGGAACGGCGGGAGCCTGGGCACGGCGGCGGTTCAACTGACTTATTGGTCTTACCAGGCGCGCGACTGGTGGCGTGAGCGTCAATCGCGGGCATGACTATCGCGGGCATGACAGGGTATACAGATGCAAGGCAACAAACAGAGCGCATTGGCACAACGGCTGCGAGCCTTGCGCCAGGCGCGTGCGTGGACCCTGAAGCAGGCGGCCGAGGCCACCGGCGTGGCCGCGTCCACCCTGTCAAAAATCGAGAACAGCCTGCTGTCCCCCACCTATGACAACCTGATCAAGATCGCCGCCGGCCTGGACCTGGACGTCGCCGAACTGTTCACCGCGTCCGACGCCCACATGGGCACCGGCCGCCGCAGCCTGAGCCGCCAAGGCGAAGGCCGGCAGTACGAAACCCCGTATTACGATCACCGCCTGCTGTGCACCGCGCTATCCCACAAGCGCATGATGCCCTTTCACACCCGCGTCAAGGCGCGGGCCTTTGACGAGTTCCAGGACTGGAGCCGTCATGGGGGGGAGGAGTTTGTGTATGTGCTGGAGGGGGAGGTGCAGCTCTATACCGAGTTCTATGAACCGGCCCGGCTGAAAGCGGGGGAGAGCTTCTATATAGATAGCCGGATGGGGCACCGGGTGATCAGTCTGAGCCCGGAGGATGCGATCGTGTTGTGGGTGTCCACGCATACGGACATTGGCGAGGAGTAGGGACGCCCGCTCGGGGACGACCCACTTTTTCTGCAACAGGGTAAAATGCGCGGCCCGGACGGGTTCCGGGCGTCACCACACCGCGCGGCAGTAGCTCAGCTGGATAGAGCACGGGCCTTCTAAGCCCGGGGTCGGGGGTTCGAGCCCCTCCTGCCGCGCCAGAATAGCTAGGAAGATCAAGCTATTGCATCATTCTAGCGTTGATTAACAAGGCAATCATTAGAATAAAAATGCCTGCGTTAGAACGTTACTCCGTCGCATTCGCCAGCTCTCGCGTCCATGCGATGAGCCAGCGCTTATAGACTTGCTCTGGATGCTAAGCACAGGTGCCGAGGCTAATTACACAAGAGCGACTGATGCCCAAGGCTACTGCGGCGTGCGCTGCTTGGTGGGATCACCCTGAGCCTGTTCGCGCGCGGCTTCTTCTTTTTGTTCCTGGGTTTGCTGCTCTTGCTGTTTGATCGGCTGTCCGTCCTGACCCGGTTGCGAAGGAGGACCGGCGGCGCCGAAGCGAGTAGGGAATGTCATGCTGTCTACCTCTTGAGTTGTCGTGACGTATGTCACTTATTCACGGTACGCCCAATGGCATGTATGTCCTAAGACCCAATTGAAACAAGCGTAAGGCTCTGACTGTCCCTGGCCTACACTAAGTTCAGGCAACCGACGGGAGGATGCCATGACACAGTCAACGGGTGTAAACGCACATGAGCGTTGGGACAATGAAGGGGGGTCGCAGCTCGCTTCGCTCGCCAAATCATTTGCTATCGAGGAGTATGAGGAGTCTGAGCGTCGAATTCTCGCCTTCCTTGGAGCGTCAATTTTGAGCCTTTGGGATGAGCTTCCGCTTGACGCGCGCCAACAGGTGCTAAATCGTCAAAGTGCTCAAGCAGCGTTTACTAAGTCTGCGTTAAAGGCGAAGATTGCGCGCCTCGCAACGGGTGATCTTTTTTAGGATTCACCATTGGCACGATCATCAAGATGACCATGAGATTGAGCGCTGGCTAAACGAGGGTGGCGTGCAACTGCTTACGTTTGTCGAGATGCTGGACCCTGGGGTTCTTGACGAGCATGAGCGACGCGTCATTGCTTGCCTGGGAGCTGCGGTCGTGAGCGTTTGGCACCGACGGCAGACCACCTTCGGTTCCAGATGTGTGCGCCGGGAGTTCGTCATTCCGTGCAGGCAATTTTTACACTTGAAGCGCTGCTGCGGCGGCTCAGGCGGAGGTGCCATTCGCCTGAGGACCCGAAGGATGTGCCCACCGCCGCAGCGCCTTGGGGCTCGCAAGTACGGTGCTCAGGTGCTGACTGATTGAGATGTTAGGAAGGTGGTGTGGCCGTTCGGCAAGCGCTGCCGATTCTCGGAGAGCCAAGTCGCTATTGCATCCACCACTCCCGGGAGTAGCGCCGCCCGCTAATTGTGGATCGACGCGGACTATTTCTTCCAGTCGGTGTGTGCGCGCGGACCGTGCCCGCGGCCATTTTTCACCGCGTTGGAACCTTCCTCTTTTGTAGGACGTTCCTGGCCGGGCGCCACATGGCTCTCTGTCTTATTCTGCCTTTGGGTTTGCGTTTCGGGCGAAGAGTGGGATGGAGGTGAACGTTTCCCACCAACATCGCATGCGCTGCTTTGATGTTGAGTGTTCAATCGCATAGGCTGACCATCGACGTCAAAGTCTGAACTGCTTAAGTTCTTCATGAGGAACTCCCATTCTAGTAGGCATGTCTGCCGATTAATTGCCGTAAACCACGCTACTCAGAGGAGGGCGAGCCTTTGCCAGACGGACTGTCCAGCACACTGTCACGATCCTTCGAGTTAAGGATTCTTGTCGACGTTGGACTCCTTTTTTTCGCTCGCTGCGATCTCTTGCGTGGCGTCTTCCTGTTGTTGCCGAGGTTGCTCCGCTAGGTGTTTGCCAGGCAAGTCTTTCTCGTTGAGTCTGCCTGATTGGTCACCAGGCGAATTCATGCGAACGGTCAAACTCATATATGTACCCTTTGGTCTATTGCGGCGAAATGCCATCTCTTCACGGTACGACCTTCCGAAGCCTTTCCCTACCGCTCATTTGAAACAAGCAATATTTAGGCGAGGTGAAGGTGGCAAGGCGCTGCTCGACACCATTTTCCGACCGACCGGTCCCCGGAGCAGACGCGTATGAGGCGGGCGCGCGAGTTGCCGCCGATTCCATATCAGCTGCTCGGCGTCCTTTAGCGTTTGCTAGTGGCTGCACATATCCGACTCGGTTAATACTTCAGCCGGCTAGACAAATAAGCTTCCAGCGCGCGTCCGGTGCAAACATCATGCCCGGCCCCGAACCACCCTTCGGCTGGCACTTCGCATCGATCGGCATTCTGACCGTTGCGCACAGCCCAAGCTCGGGCAATATTTCGCGCCTCATTGACCTTCGTAACTTCTGCGTCCTGGTCCATTGTTGTCCCTCGGTAGAGGAAGGTAAGTCACAAGCTCGACAAGCATTCAAAGTCAATGGATACAGGCCCAGCACCCTCCGGGATGCTCGATAGGGGGATGAAGTAGGACATGCCGCGTTAGAACGAGGGGCAGCAAAGCCGCATATAATCGGGGCCCCTAACCGGGATTTGTTCTAACGCAGATCACAAATACCCGAGTAAAATCAAGGCGTTAGGTGGGTTTCCCACGGGCCTTCCAAGCCCGGGGTGGGGGTTCGAGCCCCTCCTGCCGCGCCAGCTCCACTGGCTTTTCTTATGAACCTTGATCGACTGCGTCGCGAATTTCCCCGCTACGACATAACCACCCTTCCGACGCTGCCCGAAGGCTACTTAGACGCGTCCGAGCGCATCGACGCAGCCCCGTCTTTCGTGAACGAGGAGCGCGGCTTGAAGGTGTATGTCGACTACGCCAACTACGCTGACCGCGAATCCGGCAGAAGCCAGCGCTACTGCGTCTCGCGTTGGGACGAGGAAGAAGGCGACTACGAAGATGTGGCGTTGTCCACGAATGATTGGGCGGAAGTCGTACGGTTCCTGACTGCCTGAGTTTGCTTGCAGGGGGCTGCGCCGATCTTCGGTGGCGGCCTCTCGGGCTTGCGCATTCTCTCTTTGCCTATTCTCGCGGCTTGCAATCCCTCGACGCGCAAAGCGGGGCAGCGAGCATGATGCCGATCACAAGAGCACAGGTCTCTCGCGAAAATAATATTGATCTGATTTACGGGCCATAGGTGTGGCTTCTAAAAGGGCAGTGCTGCCTGGCGCCAAGAGCGACCAGCGTGGCATGACCCAAACGGAAGCTCGCCATGCCCACCCAATCCGATCTGCGCTTCACATTCGCCATCGGCGATGAGTCCTTCGAGGTAGTTGAATTTACGTTGCAGGAAGGGTTGTCCGAGACCTTCCTGCTTGAAGTTGACTTGTCCAGCGCCAGCGCTGCCATCGACTTCGGCACAGTGCTGGACCGTGCCGCATTGCTCACCATCTGGCACGGCGATACGCCGGTTCGCTACGTGCACGGCGCCGTCTCCGCCTTCGTTCAGGGCGACACAGGCTTCCGCCGAACCCGCTACTCCGCGATCGTCGAGCCGCGTCTTGCGCGCTTGAAACTCAGTTCCGACTGGCGCATCTTCCAGTCCCTCACGGTCCCGCAAATTGCCGAGACCGTGCTCAAGGCGCATGGCCTTACCCAGGATTACGAGCAGCGCAACACCACTGAGCATCTGACCCGCGAATACTGCGTCCAGGCTGGCGACACCGACTACCAGTTCGTCGAGCGCATCATGCGCGAGGAAGGATTTTTCTACTCCTTTCGCCACACCGCCGAGGGCCATCAGCTGGTTCATAGCGATCGCCTCTTCATCCACGGCCGCGCTGGCGACGATCCCGTGCAGTATCACCCAACGCCGGGCGGGGACCAGCCGCAGCCCGCACTGCGCCGCTTTTCGTACATCGAGAACGTGCGCACCGCGCGCCAGACACAGCGCGACTACACCTTTCACAACCCGCGCTACACCCATCAGCACAGCAGCGACGGCCAAGACCTGAACCATCAAGGGCGCCGCTACGAGCGTTACGACTACCCCGCACGCGCCAAGTTCGACGAGGCCGGCAGGCCGTTCGCCGTGAGCCGCCTGCGCGGTCGACGCCATGATGCCTGCATTGCCCGGGTCGAAGGCGACGACCCCCGTCTGCAGCCAGGCATTTCATTCATCCTGGCCGGCCACCCGCGCGAAGACATGAATCGCGGCTGGCGTCCGGTCCGCATCGTCCACCGCGGTACGCAACACACCAGTCAGGCAGAGGAAAGCGCCCAGGCGCAATTGGGCACGCATTACCGCTACGAGGCCGATCTCGTCCCGGACGACGCCGAGTGGCGCGCCGAACCGTTGTCCCCGCCACGCATTGATGGCCCCCAGAACGCCGTCGTGGTTGGTCCCCCCAACGAGGAAATCTATACCGACGAGTACGGACGGGTGAAGGTCCAGTTCCCGTGGGATCGGCTGGGCAAGCAGGACGATCACAGCTCCTGCTGGATCCGCGTGTCGCAGAACATCGCCGGCGCCACCTGGGGCCACATGGCCATCCCGCGCATCGGCCAGGAGGTCATCGTCCAGTTCCTGGATGGGGATACCGATCAGCCAATCATTACGGGCAGGGCCTACAACCGCCTGCAATTGCCGCCGTACGAACTGCCCAAATTCAAGGAACTGGCAACAGTCAAAAGCAAGGAACACAAAGGCAACCGCGCCAGTGAATTGCGGCTGGACGACACCACCTCTCAGATCAGCGCCGCGCTGATGAACGACCATGGCGCAACTCATCTGCACCTTGGCTACTTGACGCACCCTCGGCCCCGCGGCGGTAACCCCCGCGGTGAAGGCTTTGAGCTGCGTACCGACCTGCACGGTGCCCTGCGCGCCGCACAGGGCCTGCTGCTTACCACTGATGAACAACCGAACGCCCAAGGCGGACACCTTGCGCGCACCCAGTTGGTCCAATGCCTGGAAAATGCGCTTGAACTAGCGAAAAACCTGGGCGAGTACGCCGAACAGCATCAGAATCTGCCGCACGACGCCGGTCCGCAGGCAACCTTGTCGAACGCCGTCCGCGACTTGGGGCATGGAGCAAACGACGAGAGCGGCGAAAACGGCGGGCAGCCCCTTATCGGCCTCAGCAGTCCCGCCGGCATTGCCGCAGCCACGCCGCGTTCCATCACGCTCGCTGCGGGCCAGCATCTGGATACGGTCGCTGAGCAAAACCAGCATGTCACGGCGGGCCAATCCATCGTCATGAACGCCGGGCAAGGCATCAGTCAATTCACCCATGCCGGTGATCTGCGCCATATCGCGCATCAAGGGCAGGTGCGGGTCCAGGCTCAACAAGCATCGATCCACCTTCAGGCAGACAAGAGCGTTGTGGTCAGCGCCAGTAAGGAACATGTTCTGGTGACCGCCGATAAGCACATCACGCTGCTATGCCAGGGTGCCTACATCAAGATGGAAAGGGGCAACATCGAGTACGGCTGCCCCGGTGCCATGACCTTCAAAGCGGGCAGCTACGACTGGGTGGGTGCGGCGAGCGAATCCGGGACGTTACCTCAGTTTGATGTCGGCTCGACTCAGAGACGCTTTGTGCTGACGTTGCCCGATGGCGAAAGACCGGCCGCCCGACATCCGTACAGAATCACGCTCAGTAATGGCGATGTAGTGGAGGGTGAAACCGATGCGGAGGGCGCCACCGGCCTTGTTGAGATGGGGGCGATGCACATTGCCTCGCTAACGTTGCTTCCTCGAAATGGCTCTGGGGCATCGTGATTGAAGTTTCAGGTTGGCGTAACGCAACCGGACACGTCACTTTGTGGAACGGGATGGATTGTGGTGACAGTTGTAATCACACGCACGCAACGCCGGCTGAAAAAACTACTGCTGTGCACTACTGGGAATTGAAATGAGGATCCGAGTGCTACTCGCATTGCTTCTGCCGATGGCTTTCGCGATGGCCGGCGAACGGGACGATATGCGGCTGCTGCTCAAGAAGTGGGGGATGGCGTATTGCCTGGGTACTTATCAGCAGCAGGGACCTGATGACCAGGCAGGTACTGCGAGAGGGGGGTACTTTCAACTAGGGAGTCACGAGGAAGAGGCCTACGCGCACGTAAGGGAGTACTTCAAGCGCGTAGTGCCCGCAGATACGAAGGTCCTACAAGAGACGGGCAAGACCAACAATCTGATGCGTTGCCTGGATGCGTATGAGAGCTCGGCGTATTCCGGGCTGATTCTGGATCAGGACCATTGGCTGTATTGAAACGAAATGCGCTGGCTTTTGAAGCACACCGACGCGCCAGCGCTCCGCCCGAAAGCAGAAGGGAGTTAAAGGGATGTACTCACCCCCTATCACCGGAAGGACCCGCGCCATCGTCGCGCCCAACGCAACAGACGCTTATGTCCAAAAGCAGCAGCCTAAGCCCTGCATCGTGATCCTGATTCACGGCGTCAATGATCTGGCTGGTGTTTACGACGATCTGGAGACAGGCATCTGCACCGGGTTGAACGAACGTCTGGACCATTTGTTTACCAAGCGGGGCGAGCGCAGCCCCGCCGCGCTCAATCCGGCCCGGTACACATCGCCCAAGGACGATGACGGTAAAGCGCCAAATCCCGATGCGGTGTACTACCGCCGCCGAGCGACAGCCGGCAAGCATGGCGGGAGATCGCGCAGTGTGGTGATTCCCTTCTATTGGGGCTTTCGTGAAGAGGAAGGCCGAATTCAGAAGCAGACCCCTCATGGCGAATGGCTGGACCGCTTCGGCAATCGGCTGGACAAGGCTGGGACAAAGGAAGGGGGCCCTTTCGCCAATGCCACCACGACCGTGCCAGATATGTTTGGCCAAGGATTCTCCGGCAACGTGGCGGGGCTGCCTGCCAATCTGTTGTTTGGGTCTCCCGACCATCCGCTGTTTCCGGCGCCTTCGCGGCGATACATGGTCTTGGCGGCGCAGCGGCTGGCCATGCTGGTCAGGATCATCCGCGCCTATCGGCACCCCGATGGCCGTTCGGGCGAAGACGACACCATCAACGTGGTCGGGCATAGCCAGGGCAATCTCATCACGCTGCTGGCCAATGCCATGCTCCACGATGAGGGCTTGCGGCCCATCGATGGTTTTGTCCTGATGAGCCCCCCCTACAGCCTGGAAGAGACATTCTTCGAGAACAGCGAGTTGGGCGAAGCCCAGCAGACGACACCCGCGCGGGTGAAGACGCTCAGCAACATCGTCAACTTCATCGGTGAGAACCCTAATCAAACGCCGTCTTTGGCAGACATGGCCGATGCCAGCAAAGACAGTTGCATTGGTGGCCTTCGCTGGACGGGGCAGCAGTGTGAAACCTCGATCGATGGCAACACGATCACATTCGCAGAGCGAGACAATCGCGGCGGCGTGTTTCTGTACTTTTCGCCGCAGGATCAAACGGTGGGGATGGCCAACGTTCAGGGGATAGGCTGGCAGGGGGTGGGTCGAAACGCGAGCTATAACGTCTTCGTCCAGGAACCGTCCACGACAAGGCCTAGCAACCCCGCCTATCAGACGAGCGCGGATGATATCGATTACCGCAAGATCCTTGTTCCCGCGCTGTCGGCGCTCGGCAATCGCTTCTTCCAGCGAGTTTTCACAACACGCGAGCGCGATGGTAAAGGTGAGGAGATAGGGAGACCTCCGTCCTATGCATACACGCTCCTGGGACAAGGGGCAGCAGGGAAGGACGAGCGCACCTGGGAAGGCACCGAGCTCGGTTCAGGACGCGCGACGGTCGCGAACGCCAACTTCTCAATCGGACAGACTGTCACCATTCAGGCGCCCGCCGTACCGGTTCCGTTCCTTCCGGACTTCATTGCCGGCGGCACGACGCTGGATCGCCAAGGGTCCGGAGGCATCAAGCCTGTATGGACGTCCACCGACCCCATCGACGCGTCGATCTCCATTACGAACGGCGGCATTGATGTCCACACCACGCGGGTGATGACGCTGCCGACGGATAGCCTGCGTGGGCCGGCGCTGCGTCGGGCGCTGGAGGAAAAGGCGTCCGACCTGAATGACCTGAGCCGCAATCCTTACCTGGAACCGGAGAACAGCGAGTGGGCGGCCGACTGGCACCGTGTTGCGCATGTGAAGCCGTTAGGGCAAGGGCGTTATGACACAGTGTTCGAAGAGACACCGAACCAGGCGCGCAGGCGGATGATGAATGCGCCGGCAGGCAGCAACGAAGCCATTTCGTTTCACTCGGCGATTCCGATGAGCGCCATCCATAGCCGGCGCGCGGTGGCATACGACTTGGCCATTGGGCAAGCCTGCAGCATCGATGATGAAGTGTTCTATGTCTACCTGTGCAGGGTGGCGGATTGGCGGCTGAATTGGAAAAGAGAAGATGGAACCTGGGGCGGTTCTCAGGACATGGCAACAAGCGACGAGGCGGATGAACCCGTGTTGCAGTGCTATGAGAATGAGTCAGAGGCGAACAGGCAATTGATTGCCGACACATCTCTTTATCAAAGTAACAAGATGCCGCCGCCCGAGGGGCCTTTAGAAGGCGGGGGATTCCTGCCGAAGATCACCCTCAATGCGGACTATCCAAGCCTCGTCGCCTGTCAGCGAGTGGAAGATAGGGACCAAGGCCGCGGACTAAGGTTCGGCCCAGGGAGGAACTCATGAACCCGATCTCGCTCGTGGCCGCGTCATTGCTGTTGCGTTGGTGGGCGGTTGCCCCGGAGGCCCCGCCGCTGCCCGAGCCCGATACCGCACCGCTGGCCGCAATGGCATGTCAGTTGCCATCCGCTGAAGCCCTTCGCGCGAAGGCGGCGTCACCGAATACTCCCTCTACCTCCAAAGGTGCTCCCATGTTGCAACCTCGTCTGGAAACCCTGGATATTGTCCGTGTGGGACTGAGCCTGGATGTTTATCGTCAAGGCCAGGCTTGGGCGCAATTGCAGGAGCAAAGTGCCTCGCAACCGAATGCGCTGCTGGTGGGCAGCGCCCTGCCCAGGGACCCGCGTGACTACCCCATTGACGGTACGCTTAAGGACATGGCCTGGGGTCAGCGAAAATCCAACGCGCTGGAATTGGCGCTGACGAGCTTTCCGGAACGCTGGCCTGTGCCGACCGTGCTGGTCGTGCGGGACTACGATCCGCGAATGGAAAGGCCACGCGTGCCGCCCAAGAGAATGGATGTAGCGCTTACGGAGATGGTAAGTCTGGAACTCGGCGATGCGGGCCTGCATTGGCACGAGGTTAGACAGTTGGACAATGGCGTCGTCTGCAATACCGATCCGGAAATGGCTATCGAATCCATCTTTCAGATGTTCGAGAGCAATCCCGAAATGCCAGCTTTGCTGGTGTATGCGCTGGATAGCTTCAACTTGAGGGCAGCGTTGTCCAGCACAATGATTAGGCTGAACGACATCTCGCCACCTGGCGAACGGACACCGAAGACACCGACCGACGCCGTGGTTGCGATGGTTGTCGCCAGACCCGAGCGGTTGGCCCGGATGCGCGAGTTCGCCAGGTACACCAAGGCCAAACCCGATTCCATCGACCCGGCCTTCGTTGGTTGGGAACGAATGCCGCCCCGCGGCTTCCGGCCCAGCACCTTCTTTCCCACCCCGATCACGCAACGTGGCTTCCAGCAGTGGGATCGGGTGAGGGCCCTGGCGCGGTTGCACCGTCCGGTGACGGTTTCCCTGCATCAGCAGGACAATGCTTCCATCCCGCTCAAGGGCGCTGCACGTGACAAAGCGCTCGCAAGTGGTTGGAACCAGGCGGCCACGGCGCTGGGCGCAGCGCCTGCGCGGGCATTCTTTGACACGGGCAAGTTGTCGGGAAATCTCGCCATGCTGGCTCCCGCGCTGCAAGAGGCACAGCACGCGGTGGATCTGCTGGACTCGAACCAGAACTACGACCTGACTCAGCGTATGGGAGACACGGGTGCGGCATCGCCATTCGTGAACCTGGCACTGGCCACGATGGCAAGCTACCTCAATGCGGATAGCAGCATGGTGGTGCCGCTGCGACGTACCGATCGCGCGACTTTCATCGGCATCAGCCCGCCGGCGCCCGGCAAAAAGCCAGAGGACGACCCGTTTGGCGTGAAACTGCGGCCCCAGCACACATTGGTAACCGATGAGCCATCCCCCGAGTTCAAGGCCTGGCACGGTCAACGGATCATTGATTATCAGCGTGAGCAGCAGCGCAATGCGCCGCGTTATCGAGACCCCGCGGTTGTTGCGCGAGAGCAGCGCATGCTTGATGAATTTATTGCGGGGCTTCCCAACAACGGCCCGTTGGATCCGAACAAGAACTAGGGCAATCAGAAGGAGAGATAGCGATGCCGAACATTGTTCGCAAGGGCGACAAGACCAACCATGGCGGCGTGGTGCTGGAAGGTTTTGAACACACAAATTTCAACGGGAGGCCGTTGGCCGGCGTGGGTCACAAGGTGTCTTGCCCCAGGTGTAAGGGCGTCTTCGCCATTGCCGAGGGAAATGCCGCCTACAAGATAGGCGGCATCCCTGTGGCGCAGGAGGGAATGAAGACCACGTGCGGAGCAAGCCTGATCGCGAGCACGTCGACCGGCAGAATCAGTTGCTGACACGCCGGCTTGTGGTCTTCTCGTTGGAGCGGAGGACGCCATGGCGAAGGGCGGCCCTAGCCTTCGATGGCGATCTCCAAGATGCTAAAGCGCCGAAACATCGAGCAATGCCCCATGTCTGATCACACGCTTCGGCACATCCCCACCCACCCAATACGCCAGCTCCGCCGGATGCGCGATATCCCACGCCACAAAATCCGCCAACTTGCCCACTTCGAGCGTGCCATGCGTCTTTGACAACCCCAACGCCCGCGCCCCGTTTACCGTCACCCCGGCCAGCGCTTCTTCCGGCGTCATCCGGAACAACGTACACGCCATGCTCAGCATCAACCGCAACGACAGCACCGGCGACGTCCCCGGATTCAGATCCGTTGATATCGCGATCGGGACGCCGTGCTGCCGCAGCAGATCCACCGGCGGCAATTGCGTTTCCCGCAGCGCATAGAACGCCCCAGGCAACAGCACCGCCACCGTTCCGGCCTTTGCCATCGCCAATACGTCGGATTCGGTCAGATACTCCAGATGATCCGCAGACAGCGCCCCATAACGCGCCGCCAGACTCGCCCCGTGCAGGGACGACAGTTGTTCCGCATGCAGCTTCACGGGCAGGTTCAGCCGCATCGCCGCCTGGAACACCCGCTCCACCTGCTCCGGCGTAAATGCCAGGTGTTCGCAAAAGGCATCCACGGCATCGACCAGCCCCTCGGCCGCCAACGCCGGCAGCATGTGCTGCACAACTTCGTCGATGTATTCATCTGGGCGGCCGTGATACTTGCGCGGCAGCGCGTGCGCGGCCAGGCAGGTTGCCTGCACGGTCAGCGGCAGCGTCTGGCCCAGCCGCCGCGCCACGCTCAGCATCTTGCGTTCATTATCCAAGTCCAGCCCGTAGCCGGACTTCACCTCCAGCGTCGTGACGCCGTCACGCAGCAGATGCAGCGCACGGCGATGGGCGCTGGCGTACAGCTCGTCTTCGGTCGCCGCGCGCGTGGCGCGGACGGTGCTGGCGATGCCGCCGCCCTGCGCGGCGATGGTGGCGTAGTCGACGCCTTGCAGGCGCTGTTCGAACTCCCGGCTGCGGTCGCCGCCGAACACCAAGTGGGTGTGGCAATCGACGAGGCCCGGCGTGACCCAGGCGCCGCCTAAGTCATGGACATGCGCGGCATCCACGGCGGGGAGTTCTGAATCGGGGCCGATCCATTCGATGCGATCGGCGCGGGTCACGATGGCCGCGTTCTCGATCATGGAATACGTGCCGCCCGCCATCGTGGCGGCGTGGCAATGTCGCCAGACTTGTCTCATGCATGTCTCCTTGCAGCAGGGGCCGGCAGGCGCAAACCACGCCGGCTGGCGCCGCGTCGATCAATCGGAACCCTGGGCTGCGGGAACCGGCTCGCGTTCGGGAAGGCGTCTGGGATATACCCAGAAGCGATAGGCGAGGCAAAGCAGCGCGATCCAGACGACGCCCACGCCCAGGGCCTTCTGCGTGCCGGGGAAATAGCCCAGCACCGCGATCACGAAGACCATGAAGGCAATGGCGAGCAAGGGGCCCAGCGGCCAGAGCGGAACCGGGAATTTCAGTTGCGAGACCTGCTTCGGGGTCATCTTGCGCCGCATCGCCACTTGCGACAGCAGGATCATCAGCCACACCCAGACCGTGGCGAACGTGGCAATGGAGGCGATCAGGACGAAGACGTTCTTTGGGATCAGATAGTTCAGCAATACGCCCAAGAGCAGCGCCACGGACATCACCACCACCGTCATCCACGGCACGCCGTTGGCCGATACGGCGGCAAAGCCGCGAGGCGCCTGGCCTTGCTGGGCCATGCCGAACAGCATGCGGCCCGCGCCGAAGATATCGCTGTTGATGGCCGATACCGCCGCCGAGATCACGACGATGTTCAGGACGGTGGCCGCTGAGCTGATGCCGAGGCTGTCGAAGATCTGCACGAACGGACTGCTTTTGCTGTCGATCTGCGTCCACGGGAAGATGGACATCAGCACGAACAGCGTCAGCACGTAGAACAGCAGGATGCGCATCGGGACCGCGTTGATGGCGCGTGGAATGGTGCGGCCGGGGTCCTTGGCTTCGCCGGCGGTGATGCCGATGATCTCGATCCCGCCGAAGGCGAACACCACCACGGCAAACGATGCAATCAGCCCGCCCACGCCGTTGGGCATGAAGCCGCCGTGTTCCCACAGGTTGTGCATGCCGGTTGCGGCGCTATCCGCGCCCATTCCCATGCCGAACAGCATGATGCCCAGGCCGCCGGCGATCATCGCGATGATGGCGCCGACCTTCAGCAGCGACAGCCAGAACTCCAGTTCGCCGAATACCTTGACGGAAAGCAGGTTGATGGCGCCGATGAAGAAGACGATGGACAAGACCCAGATCCATCGGGGCACGTCGGGATACCAGAATCCCATGTACACCCCGAACGCGGTGATGTCGGCCAGACAGACGATGATCATCTCGAATGCGTAGGTCCAGCCCGTCAGAAAGCCCGCCAGCGGGCCCAGGTATTGGGTGGCGTAGTGGCCGAACGAGCCAGACACCGGGTTGCGCACCGACATTTCGCCCAGGGCGCGCATGACCATGTAGACGGCGGCGCCGGCGACCATGTAGGCCAGCAGCACCGAAGGGCCCGCCGCCTGGATCGCCTCGGCAGATCCATAGAAAAGGCCCGTGCCAATGGCCGAGCCCAATGCCATGAAGCGGATGTGCCGGGCGTTCAAGCCCCGTTTGAGTGTCTGCGCTTCTGCCCGTGTGTCTGACTGCGAGGATGCTTGCATCGTTGTCTCTCTCGGTTCCTTGGTCGGTCTCGCGTGAAGCGCCGCGCAGTCGCCTTCTGATGGGCCCGTGCGCGCGGCGTGGCAATGGCGGCCGGATGCGTCCGGCCGGGGGGCAGCGTCAGAGGCTGGGAAGCAGCCCCGCCGGCATCAGGCCGTTCATGACTTGCGCGGCGATCAGCCCGCTGGCCGCTGCGATGTCCGGGGCGAAGAAGCGGTCTTCTTCGTAGTGGGGCACCTTCTCGCGCAAGGCGCGGCGGGCGGCTTCCAGTTGCGGGGACGTCTTGAGCCCTTCGCGGAAGTCCAGCCCCTGGCACGCGCCCAGCCATTCGATGGCCAGAATGTCGCGCACGTTGTCGGCCATGGCCCACAACCGCTTGCCCGCGTTGGGCGCCATCGACACGTGGTCTTCCTGGTTGGCCGACGTGGGCATGCTGTCCACGCTGGCCGGATGCGCCAATGCCTTGTTGTCGCTTGCCAGTGCCGCCGCGGTCACCTGGGCAATCATGAAGCCCGAGTTGACGCCGCCCTTGCGCACCAGGAACGGCGGCAACTGCGACATGTGCTTGTCCATCATCAGCGCGATGCGCCGTTCCGCCAGCGCGCCGATCTCGGCCAGCGCCAGCGCCAGGTTGTCGGCGACCAGCGCCACCGGTTCCGCGTGGAAGTTGCCGCCCGAGATGACGTCGCCTTGTTCGACGAACACCAGGGGGTTGTCGGACACGGCGTTCGATTCGATTTCCAGGACCTGCGCCGCATGGCGGATCTGGGTGAGGCAGGCGCCCATCACCTGGGGCTGGCAGCGCAGGGAGTAGGGGTCTTGCACCTTGCCGCAATCGGCGTGGGAATGGCCGACCTCGCTGTCGTCGCCCAAGAGGCTGCGGTAGACGGCGGCCACGTCGATTTGCCCAGGCTGGCCACGCGCGGCGTGGATGCGGGCATCGAACGGCGCGCGCGATCCCAGCATGGCCTCGACGCTGAGGCTGCCGCACACCAGGCCGGCAGCCATCATGTCTTCGGCTTCGAACAAGCCGCGCAGCGCGAACGCGGTGGAAACCTGGGTGCCGTTCAAAAGGGCCAGCCCTTCCTTGGCGGCCAGCGTCAGCGGCTCCAGGCCGGCGCGCGCCAGCGCCTCGCGCGCGGGCAGCCATTTGCCTTGATAGCGTGCCTGGCTCTCGCCCAGCAGCACGATCGACATATGAGCAAGCGGGGCCAGGTCGCCCGACGCGCCCACCGAACCCTTCAGCGGAATGTGTGGGTAGACGCCGGCGTTGACCAGCGCGATCAGGCTGTCGATGATGTGGCGGCGCACTCCGGAGTAACCGCGCGCCAGGCTGTTGATCTTGAGCACCATGATGAGACGCACCATGGCGTCGTCCAGGGCTTCGCCCACGCCCGCCGCGTGGGAACGAACCAGCGAAGTCTGCAACGCCTGCAGGTCTTCGCGCGCGATCTTGGTGGAGGCCAGCAGGCCAAAACCGGTATTGATGCCGTAGACGATACGGCCTTCGGCGATGATGCGTTCAACCGTGGCCACGCTGGCGTCGATGGCCTGCGCGGCGCCGGGATCCAGCGTCAGGCGCACTGGCTGCCGATAGGCGCCCCGCAGGTCGGCCAGCGTCAGTTGGCCCGGTTTCACATGCAATTCCATTCCTCTTCTCCTACGCCGGTGGTCCGGCTGCTTGCAATCGTTGTTAAGCGATCTGTTGCGCCGGCCGGTCCGTCGGGAGGCAGCGCCGCGCGGGTGTCAGCGCTTGCCGGTCACCATGGGCAGGTTCAAACCCTGTTCGTGTGCGCAGTCGATGGCGATCTGGTAGCCGGCGTCCGCGTGCCGCATCACGCCCGTGGCCGGGTCGTTGGTCAGCACGCGGGCGATGCGCTCGGCGGCGGCGTCGGTGCCGTCGCACACGATGACCATGCCGGAATGCTGCGAAAAACCCATGCCCACGCCGCCGCCGTGATGCAGCGACACCCACGTCGCACCGCTGGCGGTGTTCAGCAGGGCATTGAGCAACGGCCAATCGGACACGGCGTCCGAGCCGTCGCGCATGGATTCGGTTTCGCGGTTGGGGCTGGCGACCGAGCCGGAATCGAGGTGATCGCGGCCGATGACGATGGGCGCCGACAGTTCGCCTGACCGCACCATTTCGTTGAAAGCCAGGCCCAGTTTGGCGCGCTCGCCCAGGCCGACCCAGCAGATGCGCGCGGGCAGGCCCTGGAAGCTGATGCGCTCGCGGGCCATGCTGAGCCAGTGGTGCAAGTGCGCGTCGTCGGGAATCAGTTCCTTGACCTTGGCGTCGGTCTTGTAGATGTCCTGCGGATCGCCGGACAGCGCCGCCCAACGGAAGGGACCCACGCCCCGGCAGAAGAGCGGACGGATGTAGGCCGGCACGAAGCCGGGAAAGTCGAACGCGTCGGCAACGCCTTCTTCCTTGGCCATTTGGCGGATGTTGTTGCCGTAGTCGAAGGTTGGGATGCCCTGGCGCTGGAACGCCAGCATGGCCTGAACGTGCACGGCCATGGATTGCTTGGCGGCCTTGATGACCGCCGCCGGCTCGCGCTGTGCGCGGTCGCGGTATTCCGGCCAGGACCAGCCGGCGGGCAGGTAGCCGTTCAAGGGGTCGTGCGCGCTGGTCTGATCGGTGACCATGTCGGGCTTGACGCCGCGGCGCACGAGTTCGGGCAGGATCTCGGCGGCGTTGCCGCACAGCGCGATGGACACCGCGCGGCCGGCCTGCGTGTGTTTGGCGATGCGGGCCAGCGCGTCGTCCAGGTTGGCCGCCTGTTCGTCCACGTAGCGGGTGCGCAGACGGAAGTCGATGCGGCTCTGCTGGCATTCGATATTCAGAGAGCACGCGCCCGCCAGCGTGGCTGCCAACGGCTGCGCGCCGCCCATGCCGCCCAGGCCGGCCGTCAGCACCCAGCGTCCGGCAAGGTTGCCGCCGTAATGCTGGCGGCCGGCTTCGACAAAGGTTTCGTACGTGCCCTGCACGATGCCCTGGCTGCCGATGTAGATCCAGCTGCCGGCGGTCATCTGGCCGTACATGGCCAAGCCCTTGGCGTCGAGTTCGTTGAAGTGTTCCCACGTGGCCCAGTGCGGGACAAGGTTGGAGTTGGCGATCAGGACACGCGGCGCGTTGGCGTGCGTCTTGAACACACCCACCGGCTTGCCAGATTGCACGAGCAGGGTTTCGTCGTCGTTCAGGGCCTTGAGCGATTCAACGATCTTGTCGTAGCAGTCCCAATCGCGGGCCGCGCGGCCGATGCCGCCGTAGACGACGAGTTCGTTCGGGTTCTCGGCCACATCGGGGTCGAGGTTGTTCATCAGCATGCGCAAGGGCGCTTCGGTCAGCCAGCTCTTGGTGTTCAGTTGGTTGCCGCGCGGGGCACGGACGACGGCGTCGCGGAATCGGGGGGAAGGGTTCAAATCAGTCTCCTGGATCGGGTCGAGGCGCGCGGTGATCCAGCGCCAAGGTCGACAAATCTTAGAATGACTATGGTTGTATATACAATAGTAGATGACTGATTTTTGACTGAGGGATTACCCCAATGAAAAATGCCGAAACCTGTGAGGTTTCGGCATGGGAAGCAGCGTGCGGGAGGGCGCCGTGATGGCGCGTTGCAGTTCAGCCGGGAAAGACCCGCGCAGTCACTCGCAAACGTGGCGGAAAGCGGCGGAGGTCACGTCGTGAACTTGCCTTCCAGCCGGTGGCGCGAACCCGGGTGGATCAGACGGGCCAGCGTCACCGCGCGGTCGCCGGACCAGGTGCGGCGGCGGATGAGCAGGCAGGGTTCTTCGCGGTCGATCTGCAGCAACTGGCACTCGCGCGGCTTGGCCAGAATCGCTTCGACCACGTGCTCGCCGGCGCTCAAGGGCGCCACGCGTGTCAGGTATTCGTACGGCGTGCTTTGTGTGAAATCCTGCTGCAAGTAGTCGGGTGCAAAGCGGACATTGACGTAGCGGTCTTCAAGCTGGATCGGCACGTCGTCTTCGTAGTGGACGATGAGAGAATGAAAGACCGGCTGCCCGGCGCGGATGTCCAATGCTTGCGCTTGCTCGGCGCCAGCAGGTTCTTCGACCAGACGAACGACGCGGCTGTGGTGGCGGTGATTGCGCGCCGCTATTTCGTCGGCAATGTTGTTCACGGCGAACAGGGCCGAGCGCGCCTTGGGCTGCGCGACGAACGTGCCGACCCCCTGCATCCGCACCAGCAGGCCTTCGGCGGTCAGTTCGCGCAGCGCACGGTTGATCGTCATGCGGCTGAATCCCAGTTCATCGACCAGCTCGGCCTCGGACGGCACGCGGTAATGCGCGGGCCAGGCGCCGCTGCGAATCTGCTGCGCGATCATCTGTTTGACTTGCGCGTACAGCGGGGCGGGCAGGGCATTGGCCTGGACGGGCAATCGGGGAGGAGAAGCGGCCACGTGGGATCCTGGATGTGCGACGCGTCGGCGCGTGGAGATGTGGGCTCTAGTATAGACAGGTACACATCGCTTGCGAACGGCCGCGCCGCTATCCCCCCATCACGCCATTCTTCACTGCCAGAATGTGCGCCATCACGCTGACCGCGATCTCTGCCGGCGTCTTGCTGCCGATGTGCAGGCCGACCGGCGAATGCAGCCGCTGCATCGATGCTTCCGTTTCGTCCAGATGCTCGATGAACCGCTGCCGGCGGCTGGCGGCATTGCGGCGCGAGCCGATGGCGCCGACGTAGAAGGCTGCGCTGTGCAGCGCTTCCAGCAGGGCCATGTCATCAAGCTTCGGATCATGGCTGAGCGCCACGATACAGGTGCGGGAATCGGGATTCAGCGCGCGCACCGCATCGTCGGGCATCTCGGTGGTGAACGCCACGCCGTCGACCGACCAGGTGCCCAGGTGCTCGATCCGCGGATCGCACACGGTGACCGCAAAGTCATTGAACAGCGCCATGGTCGCAAGGTATTCGGCCAACGATCCGGCGCCGATCAGCAGCAGGCGATACTGGGGCCCAAGCGTGCTGGACAGGGTGACGCCATCGAAATGCAGGGCCTCGGGCACCGAAGCGCCGCTCAGCGTGACCGCGCCGCTGGCGCAATCGACTGTCCGTTGCACGAGCTGTCCCGCTTCCAGTCGGTGGACCAGGGCATCCAGCGTCACCGCGTCCGGCGCAAACTCAAGCAGCAATTCCAGCGTGCCACCGCAGGGCAGTCCGAACCGGTACGCCTCGTCGGCCGTGACACCGTAGCGGACGAGCTCGGGCGCCGACTGCGGTATGGCCCCGTCGCCGTAGGCGCGGGTGTAGCGGTGGATCAGGTCGTCCTCGATGCAGCCGCCGGACACCGAGCCGATGCAGCGGCCGTCCTCGCGCAGCACCATCATTGAACCCACGGGCCGCGGCGACGACCCCCACGTTTTGACGACGGTGGCCAGCATTAGCCGATGCCCGGCTACCTGCCAGTCGCGCGCGGCGCGAAGTACGCGCACGTCAACGCTTTCCATCGGCGTGCTCCTTGCGAATGTTTGGGGCATGCCTGTCGCGCGTGGTCCGGCCGCGGGTTCGCCGTTGCGTCATCGGAGGTCCTGGTATGAAGGCATGACAAGCTTGCCTCGGTCCGGGGGGCCGGATCAAGGCCCTTCACGTCCGAAATCTTGCCCAAACATTACCGGATGCGTTGATCCCCTTGATAAAGCCGTCGCCTCGGGGCTTTAGATGTCTATCGTTCCAGTTTGAAAACGCTTTGGCGTTGCTTGACCTGAGTCAATCCACAAGAAGCACTAGACCGTGTGATGTAGTCAATGAGGTCTACCATGAATAAAACCACATTAGCAGTGTGGTTTTGCCTTCTGGACTGATCGTTGGAGTCAAGCATGTTTGATATCGGCAAGGTCAAATTCAAGCGTCGGACCGTCGTCAAGGGCCTGGGCGGCGCAGGTCTGGTCGCGGCATCGCCCGCTGTGCTGCATATGCCGGAAGGAAAGGCCGACCCTGCCTCTCCGACGCCGCAGACCAAGGGCGTGTGGGTGCCGCCCGGCAAGCCTCGGTACAAGTACTCCGAACTGGAGTCGTTTCATTCGACCTGTGCGATGGAGTGCCTGCACTGCAACCTGACGGCTTATACGTACAAGGGAAAACTGGTCAAAGTCGAGGCGCAGAACACACAAGGGCTTGGGCACATCAATGGCTGTCTGCGCGGCATCAGCCGCACCAAATGGGTCCAGCACAAGGATCGCGTCACCACGCCGCTGCTGCGCGTCGGCGAAAAGGGCGAGGGCAAGTTCAAGCCCATCTCCTGGGACGAGGCCTTCGACCTGATCGAAAAGAACATCCGCGCCACGATCAAGCAGCACGGCAACGCGGGCATGCTGCTGTCGACTCACGCAGGCAACATGGACAACATCAAGAACGCCATGGGCCACGCGTTCTTCGACTATCTGGGCGGGGCGACCAAGCAGCTCGGCAGCCTGTGCTGTGTCGCCGTGACGGCAGCCATGATGCCGATGCTGGGCCTGCGTTATGCCGACACGCGCGACACGATCGCGGACAGCCGGTATCTCCTGTGCTGGGGCAACAACCCCGCGGTCACGATGCAGGCGTACTGGACCCATTACAACGAGGCCCGCAAGAACGGCGCCCGCCTGGTGGTGATCGACCCGCGCTACAGCGAAACCGCCGCCAAGGCCGACGAATGGATTCCCATCATCCCCGGCACGGACACCGCATTGGCGTTGGGGATGATGAAGATCATCATCGAGGAAGGGCGGATCGACGACGCCTTTCTCCGGGCCCGCACCGGCGCGGTCTATCTGGTGGATGCCAAGCAGCAACTGATGCGTCAAAGCGCAACCGACCCGGACAGCTACCTGGTCTACGACCTGGCCAGCGGCAAACTGGCCCGCCATGACGCCCCGGGCGTGCGGCCGGCGCTGTTCCGGTCGGAACTGCCCGACGGCGCGGATTACGCCACGGTCTTCGATCATGTGTATGCCGAGGCCAAGCCCTGGACCCTGGACGAGGTCAGCCGGGAAACGGATGTGCCCGTGCAGACCATCCTGCGTCTGGCGCGCGATTATTCCACCACGATGCCTGCCATGATCATCCAGAACATGAGCGGCGCCCAGCGGACCGAACACGGCACGTATGTGGCGGCCAGCCAGTTCTATCTGGCGCTGCTCACGGGCAACATCGGCAAGCCGGGCGCGGGCGTCTGCGATGCCGGCGGCGCCAAGCAATTGGCGCGGTTCAATCCGCCCATTCCGCCGTCGCCCAATCTGAAGAAGATTCCGCCGATTCCCATTCCGAAGGTGGGCGAATGGGTGCTAAACGACAAGCCCGGTCCGATCGGCTTCTGGTGGATCATGACCATGGGCATGCTGACGCAGATGCCCAACACGAACGTGGTCAAGGCGGCCATGAAGAAGGTGCCGTTTGTTGTGGTGGCCGACAACCTCATGACCTCGTCCACGCTGTACGCGGACCTGGTCCTACCCGTCACGACGATCTTCGAGGATGTATCGCTGATGGCCGCGGACCGCAGCCATCAGGTGCAACTGATGGAGAAGGCGGTCGAGCCGCCCGGCGAGGCCAAGCCCGATTACTGGATCTTCGCGCGTCTGGCCGAACGCTTCGGCTTTGGCGAGGTGTTCAACCAGCCGATCGAGCATTACATCGACACGGTGCTGGCGGGCACGGGCATCACGCGCGAGATGCTCAAGAAGGGGCCGATCAAGCCCCATGAGGGCGACGTCATTCCCTGGAAGGACGGCAAGTTCAGGACGTCGACGACCAAAGCGAACTTCTTCGTCGAGGATTGGCAGAAGAAGGGCTATTCCCCGGTGCTTGCCTATTACCCCGTCAAGGAATCGCCGAAGGGGGCGCCCGACCTGGCGCAGAAGTATCCGCTGATGGCCGTGCAACGCAAGCTGGCTCGCAGCATCCACTCCAGCCACGGCGCCAACGAATGGATTCTGGAAGTCCAGCGCAACAAGCCGCAGGTCATGATCCATCGCGACGATGCGATCGAACGCAACATCCGCCATGGTGAATGGGTGACGGTCTACAACGACCGGGGCGAGTGGCGGGCGATCGCGGATGTCAGCACGCGAATCAAGAAGGGCGTTGTCTCCATCGAGAACGGCTGGTGGGAACAACAGGGCGGCAGCAGCAGCCACGTCACGAATGACGCTTACGAGCCGTTAAGTGCTGGTCACTGCTGCAACAGCACCTTGGTGAATGTGAGGGCGTAATCATGGCCAAGCAATATGGTTTCTATATCAACATGGAAGACTGCAACGGCTGTCGCACATGCATGATGGCGTGCAAGTCCGAAAACCGGACGCCGTCCGGCGTGTTGTGGCGCAAGGTACGGGAGTTCAACGAAGACCTTCCCAATGCGCAGTCCTTCATCACGATGTCGTGCAATCACTGCGCCGACCCCCAGTGCATGCGGGTGTGCCCCGCAGGCACCTACTCCAAGCGCGACGACGGCATCGTCATCCAGAACCATGACGACTGCATCGGATGCCAGATGTGCATCATGGCCTGTCCTTACCACGCGCCGGTGTTCGATCCCGTCGAGGGAAAGACCAGCAAGTGCAATATGTGCGCGGACCGCATCGATCAGGGCCTGATGCCGCGCTGCGTGGAATCCTGTCCTGCGGCGGCGCTGCAATTTGGCGACATCGAGGAACTGCGCAAGCGGCACGCCACCGGCTGGGTCGAATTGGAAGCGCTGTACGGCATGCCCGACCCCACCATCAGCGGGCCCAGCATCGTCGTTGTCAGCAGGGAGAAGTGATCATGTCCAACCACTATGAGTTCCCCTTGGTGTTCTTCACGACATTTTCCCAATGGGGCATTGGCGGCATTCTGGCGCTGACCTGCCATCAGGCCTTTGCCGGCGCGGAGAACGTGTTGCAGGGCAAGTCGCTGCGGATCGCGGCGGTGCTGGTGTGGATCGCCCTGTGCTTCGGCACCTTGGCGTCCGTGGCTCATATCGGGTCGCCATTCTGGTTCTATCGCGGGTTCAACAACCCCGGTAGTTCCTGGCTGACGCGAGAGGCCCTGTTGTTCATGGTGACGAACGGCGTGGCGGTTCTCTGGCTGCTGTCGTGCTGGGTGACTCCCACGGCCTCGCGGCGCAATCTGCTGCTGGGCTGGCTCGCTGCCGCATGTGGCCTCGTCACGCTGGCCGCGATGACGATGATCTACTACCAGCTCAAGATCCATCCGCTGTGGCGCACCCCCGCAACCTGGCTGGGCTTCTACGGCACGACCTTGCTGATGGGCTTTGCAACGGTCCTGCTGATCCTGGGCGCCCTCAAGAAGACGCCTGCGGGCATCCTGAAATGGGGCTTGGGACTCGGTTGGCTGCTCGTCAGCGCCGCGCTGATCATCCGGTTCCAGATTCCCGGTGCGGACGCCACCAGCTATCTGTTGTGGTGGCAGATCCTGGCCACGCTGGCCGGCGCCGGCATCCTTCTCGCGCTGCATGTCGGACGGCGATTGGGCAGCAACTGGGGTGTCGCGGCTTCCGTGGGTTACATGGCCGTGCTGTTCAGCGGCGAGTTCGCCGGGCGCATGCTGTATTACGGCAACGTGATGTCGCGCGCGCCGTGGTTCTGATGGCCATTGTTGCGAGAAACTGTCATGGGAAACTGCAGCAACGTGTTCCGGCTGGCTGGCGCGGCACTCTTCACCTTCATGCTGGCGTCGTGCAATGCCGACGACGGCGGCCCTCCCGCCAAGGCCGCGTTGCCCAATGTGGAATCGCCGGCCGGCCGCGCGCCGAACCGGTCGCTTGCCGCGGATGCGGCGGGCAGGTCACCGACAGCCTCACCTGCCATGCGCCGGCCGGCATCCCAACTGGAGCTGGACTTCGAGACATTCGCCGCCAGTTCGCTTTGCCACAATTGAACTGATGGACGCGCTGATGGCCCATTTGCTTTTCCGTGCGCGGGCCTTGCATCGATACAGAGAGGGTCACCGTGCTTGCGTCACGTAGGGCCTTCCTGACCGGCCGCCCGATGCCCCATGCAGACGTGCAGGCGCTTCTGAGGCTGACGCAGTCGATGCCCGGCGCTCGTTTCGACCCGGGCGATGGCGCGGTGGCGCCGGTGGCTTGGGTCAGCCCCGCCGATGCCAACCAGGTGCGAATGCTGTTCCAGTGGTGTGCCCAATTCAAGCTGCAACTGGTCCCCGCCGGGGTTAGCGGGGGTCTGGACGATGCGCTCGAACACGACTCTCCGCGGGACCTGATCTCCCGGGTGGATCCGGCCACGCCGACGATATGCGTGGACGTGCGCCGTCATCTGGCAGATTTAACGTCCAGCGAAAACGGCCGGCTGTGGCGGGCCGGACCCGGCTGCACGATAGGCGGTCTGCCCGCGGCGATTGCCGATGAGCTGCTTTCCCATCCGCACGCGCATCCCGGTCAGACCCTGGCGGCCTGGTTTGCGCGCAGCGGCCGCAGCCGGCATCTGCAGTCGGTGGATGTCATGCTGTCGGACGGATCGCGGGAACGGTTCGGGCAAATGGGGGCGGGGGGCGTGCCATGTGTGCACAGCCCCATGGCAAAGCGCTTGATCCCCGTGCTGTTCCAGATGTTGTGCGAGCCGCTGATGCAGTCCTGGTGCGCGTCCGACGTCTGGCCGGCGCGCTATCGGCTGGATGCGCTGCGCGTCGATCATCGGCGGGCGCCGGATATGGCCCGTTTGCTGGCGGGCAGCCGGGGAACGCTGGCCTGGGTGGAGCAGTTCACCTTCGACGTCACCCCTCCCGGGCAGGCCGCCGCGGCGGAAATGCAGTCCGGCGGTGATTCCCGGGCTGTCGCGCTCGAGCAGCGCATCAAGGCATTGTTTGATCCTTCTAGCGTCTTTCCCCACCTGCCCGCGCGCATTTCTGCTACGACTTAACACGTCTTTCCCCGCCCGGCTTTGCTATAAAAGTGGCTATAGCGTTTCTGTAGGGCCGGAAAAATGTCGATCCTCTCGATCAGCCGCTGCGGCGCGGCGTTGTTCTTTGTCGCGCTGGTGGCGGGATGCTCGTCCAGCAAGCCGACGCCAGCGGAGAAGGCCAGCATGTCGGAAGCCACGCCGGCCCGGGCCAGTAATGAGTGCAAGGCCAACCGCAAGAAATGCCTGCACGAAGGCTCCTACGATGTCGGCGAGCGGGATTACGCCGAAGACGAAGCCAAGCGCCTGAACCTTGCCGAGTCCCAGCGCCTGCGGCGCCTGTTCGGAAAGTAAACTCCGACATCCCCCCTCCGCAGAATCGTTGTCCATGACCCGAAAACCGCTCGCCATCATTCAGATGGGCCGCCCGCCCGAAGACCTGCGGCAGGCGCAGGGCGAACAATCCGACTGGATGCTGGCCGCGCTGGACGCCCCGGACCTGCCGGTGCGGGTCGTAAAGCCCCACGACGATGAAGCCTTGCCCGCGTGGGACGACGTGTCCGGTGCGGTGCTGACGGGATCGTGGTCCATGGTGACGGACCGCGAACCCTGGAGCGAGCGCACGGCCGAATGGCTGCGCGGCGCGCATGACGCGCGGCTGCCGCTCTTGGGCATCTGCTACGGCCATCAACTGATGGCGCACGCGCTCGGCGGCGTCGTCGACTTTCATCCGCAGGGCCGCGAGATCGGCCAGCATGCCATCGACTTCTGCACGGACGTGGGCGACGATGCGCTGCTTGGCGCGCTGCCGCGGCGCTTTCTGGCCAATCTGACGCACGAGCAAAGCGTGCTGACGCCGCCGCCGGGCGCCGAAGTCCTGGCGCGTTCGCGGCATGATCCGCACCAGGTCCTGCGATATGGCCCGAAAGCGTGGTCGGTGCAATTTCATCCCGAGTTCTCGCCGGCGCTGATGTCGGCGTGCCTGTCACGCCGCGCGCCGGTGTTCGAGGCAGAGGGGCACGACGTGACCGCGATGGTGGCCGGCCTTGTTCCCACGCACGATGCGCGCCAACTGCTGCGCACCTTTGCGCGCAGCGTTACGTCCGCAAGCCGCTAAGCGCGCAACCCGCATCCTGTCTTCATAACACACGCGCATGACACGCCTTCTGGCGTGGCAAACACGCGCGCCGCTGTCGGCCTCGCGCCACAGAAAAGCGATTATTTCCATTTCTTTCCGCGAAATCGCTTGTGTCCCCAGAACTGACATATTGCGTCCCTAGAATCCGTTCCTGCCATGCGCCGTGTGCATCACTGTGCCGCCTGCAATGCGGGTCTGGCTACATGCGCATGTCTGTTCACATCAATGGGAATCTGTAATGAAAAAGACTCTGTTCGCCACCGCCATCTTCGCCGCGCTGTCCGGCATGGCGCAGGCGGAAACCTCGGTGACGCTGTACGGCTTGATCGATACGGGCGTGGGCTATCAGCGGATCAAGGGCGATGGCTTCCATGAATCCAAGGTCGGCATGAGCAACGGCGTTTCGAGCGGCTCGCGCTGGGGCCTGCGCGGTTCCGAAGACCTGGGCGACGGCCTCTCCGCCGTGTTCACGCTGGAAAGCGGCTTCAACTCGGCCAACGGCCAATCGGGCCAGAGCGGCCGCCTGTTCGGCCGTCAAGCTACCATCGGCCTGAAGAGCTCGTCGTGGGGCCTGCTGGAATTCGGCCGCCAGACCAACATCGCCTCCAAGTACCTGGGCTCGATCGATCCGTTCGGCGCCAGCTATGGCCAGGCCAACATCGGCAACGCGTTCAGCGCGGCCAACACCGTCCGCTACGACAACATGGTCCAGTACTCGACCCCGTCGTTCGGCGGCTTCCAGGCTGGCATCGGCTACTCGTTCAACATCGCCGACACGACCGCTGCCCAGACCGGCTTCCGCACCGCTGACAACACCCGCGCCATCACCGCCGGCGTGCGTTACGTGAACGGTCCGCTGAACGTCGCCCTGACGTACGACCAGCTGAACCCCGCCAACCAGCTCGGCAACGACGCCACGCCCAAGGCGTGGAGCATCGCCGGTTCGTACGACTTTGAAGTCGTGAAGCTGGCAGCCGCCTTCGGCCAGACGCGTGACGGCTGGTTCACCGGCCAAAGCATCAACGCCTTCGGCAGCACTGAAACCATCGCCGATGGTTTCCGCTCGAACGTTGGCGTCGAAGACTTCAAGGCCAATTCGTACATGGTCGGCGTGACCGTTCCGCTGGGCGCCAGCTCCATCCTGGCTTCGTGGCAACGTGCCGATCCGGACAGCGATCTGCTGACCGGTGGCGATTCGGCCATGAACGTGTACAGCATCGGCTACACGTACAACCTGTCCAAGCGTACGAACCTGTACGCGCTGGGCTCCTACGCCACGGACTTCGCGTTCATCGACGGCGTGAAGAGCACGGTGGGTATGGTCGGTGTCCGTCACCGCTTCTAAGCGGCAGACGTGATGAGCGGCGCGCGCCCGGCGCGCGCCGCTTGCGCCCTGCACCGCGGTTGCACTGAGCGGATTGGGCGTCTTACCCGGCCACAGACGCGAAAAAAGCGGCCACCTCCCTAGCTCCACTCCCAGTCCGCTCACCCGAACTCCGATCACGGCAATCTGAAAGCCCGCGCATGCTTCGCGCGGGCTTTGCCATTTGCGGATGCCGGATTGCGTAGCATTTTGGATCACCCTGACGGACCGTCATCGCGTTAGGGCAGAGGAGTGTCGTTGTAGTATTGAACGCTCAGCCTAATCATCGGATAGCTATGCACACGCACAACGCACGGCTCGCGGAAACGACATTGGCGTTGGCGCTGGCCATGGGCGTAGGCGCATCGGCGCAGGCCCAGAATGTTCAGTCGGCGGATGCGGCGGCAGCAGCGGCACCGGCGCCTGCTGCGGCGGCGCCTGCAGCGCCAGCACCAGCGGCCCCCGCAGCGCCAGCGCCAGCAGCGTCGGCGCCTGCGCCCGCAGCACCAGCGCCGGCGTCGCCAGCGCCTGCGACGCCGGCACCCGCGGCGCCAACTCCTGCATCGCCGGCACCGGCAGCACCGGCTCCAACAGCGCCGGCACCAACAGCGCCCGCAGCGGTGCCTCCCCCCTCCGGATCGCCGGCCGCGGGTTCGCCCGCCGCCGGATCGCCCGCAGCAGGATCGCCGGCCGCCCAACAGGACCCTAACGGTGCGGCGGTCGATGCCGCCTCCGCTCCCCCGCCGCAGCCGCAGACGCTGCAGGTGCTTGACGGCAAGCTCAAGGTCCTCATCCCCGCTGGCTTCACCGAAACCGAATTTCCGGCGGACCCGGCAACGCCCGAGGTCTCCGGCAAGATCTATCTGAACCGCGCCACCATGCAGGCCATCATCGTGATCGATGTGCCGGTCGAATTGGCCGTCGGCGACGACGACGCGTTCACGTTGGGCGCGATGGCGGCGGGCTTCCAGTCGCAGCAGAAGGAAGCGGTGCCAACGTTCAAGAAGACGGGCGACGGCGCGTTCAAGGTCGGCAACATCGGCGTTTTTCAGCTGGACGCGACCAGCAAGCTATCGGGCCGTCCGGCCGAGCTGACGGCGCTGTTTGCCGCTTCAGGCAAGAAGGTGGTGACGTTTTCCGCCTACACACTCACGCAAGAAAAAGCCCGGCATCCCGGGCTGGTCAATGCGTTGAAGCAGGGCATGTCGGTGGCGCCGTGACACCCTGTGTTTGCCCGATGACGGAGCACGGACGGCGGGCGCAAGTGCCTGCGCCGCCGTGCGTCCGCTCACCGATCCGACATCAGTTCGGTTTCCAGAACACGTAATCGGCCTGGTATTTGACCTGCTCGCGTTGGCCCTTGTTGGCCGCCGAGCAGGGCGAATGCGGCACGCCGCCGCCCGCGCGCACGAAGCGCTGGATGTAGGTCACGCCGGTCAACAGACCCACGCCCGACGACGGATTGGCCAGGACGAGCTGGTCGTACAGACGGTCAGGCCCGGCATTGGCGCGCACGGTTTCCATGCCGGTCAAGGTCGACCCGTCGGCCGCCCGCCAGGTTTCCGGCGGACTCTTGTAGGTGCCGGTCTGGCCGGACTGGCCCGCACCCAGCGTGGCGGCCGCGCCCGCGATGACCCACGCGTAGCGCGCGCCGTCGGTTTGCGTCAACCGGCATTCGTACGTGATGGCGCCTTCTGCCGGCGCCTGCCAGATGATGCGGTTGTCGGCGGGCACCTGCATGATCTGCGGCGCCTTGTCCTGTGCGGCCGCGCCGGTCGCGATAACCGCGAGGCCTGCCGTCAGCAGCAGGCGGGTCAGCTTCAGGCGCGTTTGAGTCGGAATGCAGTTCATCCATGCTCCTTGTGGCAGGCCGGGCGCGCCCGCGATGGCATTGGTATGTCGTGATGGCTTGCCCGAGGACCGGCGCTGAGCGCCGGGTCGGGCCATTCTGCCACGATTCCCGGGCAGCGCATCGCTCAATTCACCTGCAGTGTGTAGGCGGTTCGGCCGCGCAATAGTGTCAGCACCAGTGGCTGCGCGCCTGCGCCGGCCAGCAGGTTGCGCAGGTCGGCAAGCGTGCTGACCGGCCGCTGGTTCACGCCGATGACGATATCCCCGCGCTGCAGCCGCGCGGCCACGGGGCCGCGATCGGGAAAAGTGGCGCTGACCGCGGCGCCGTCGTTGCCCTGCACGCGTTGCGCGCGTCCCACCTCGGAAAACTCCACGCCCATCATCCGGGCGTCCAGCGATCCGGCATGCAGGCGCTCGTTCTGTTCGGGCTCGATGCGAAGCAGGACCTCGGTCTTTGCACCGGCGCGGGATAAACCCAGACGCACTTGGCGGCCCACCGGCAACAGGCCTTCAGCGTTGCGCAGTTGGGCACTGGAGCCGATCGTCTTGCCGTCCATGGACAGGATCTGGTCGCGGGCCTGGACGCCCGCCTTTTGCGCGGGCGAGCCATCGGCGACCCGCGCCACGACGACCCCGGTCGATCCCGGCGCCAGTCCAAGCTGGCGGGAATTGCGCGGCGTGATGTCCAGCGTGTCCACGCCTAGTCCGCCGCGCTGCACCTGCCCGTGCTGCAGCAGTTGCTGCATGACTTCGCCCGCCAGATTCGACGGGATGGCAAAGCCGATGCCCACGTTGCCGCCCGAGGGCGTATAGATCATGGTGTTGATGCCGACCAGGTCGCCGTTCAGGTTGACCAGCGCGCCGCCAGAGTTGCCGGGATTGATGGACGCGTCGGTCTGAATGAAGTTCTGGTAGCCCGCGGCGCGCAGGCTGGACCGGTCCAGCGCCGACACGATGCCGGACGACGCGGACTGTCCGAGGCCGTAGGGATCGCCGATCGCCACCACGAAATCGCCCACGCGCAGGTCGCTGGAGTCGGACAGCGTCAGCGCTTGCAGGTTCTGCGCGGCGATGCGCAACACGGCCAGGTCGGTATCCGGGTCGCTACCCACCACGGTGGCGTTGTACGTGCGCCCGTCCTGAAGCGACACGCGGATGGCGGACGCGCCGCGCACCACGTGATGGTTAGTCAGGATGTTGCCTTGGCTGGCGTCCACGATGACGCCCGAGCCCACGTTCTGCCGCAGGCTGCCGGGCGCTGCGGAGCGGCCACCGCTCGATGCCGCAGCGTCGCTGGAGGCTGAAATGTTGACGACAGCCGGCGTGACGCGTTCGAGCATCGGCGCCAGCGAGGGCAGAGGTTGGCCGCCGACGGCCACAGGCAGCGCGGCGCGTCCGGGCAGGGGCGCCGACGCCAATACAAGCAGGCTGACGGCGGCCAGCGTGGCGGGAAGGCGTTGCAGGATCAGGAGCGCGCGCCGCGTGGCGTGCGCGCGTTTAAGGCGGGGCGGTGAATCCGGGTGGGGCATTTCGGTCCTTCATACAGCGACGCGGGAGTATCGGACGGCGCTGCTGCAGGGATGTGACGGCGCGCGAGGGCGGCTGGCTGCCAGCGCGCGGGCGCGCGCCGGCAGGTCACGGATTGTCGCCGAACTTCCACCAGGAAAAGTCCGGCGTGCCCCGCAATGCGTCAGAAGCCGACCGCTTGCCCGTCGCGGCGCGAGTCCGACGCCGCCACGTAGCCGCCTTGCGGCAGGCGGCAGATGAGCTGTGCCGAGCCGAACTCCAGGCTGTCCACCGGGGCCACCGCGACGTTGTGGCCGCGCGCGCGCAGCGTATCGACCACGTCGGCCGGCAGATGCGATTCCACGTTCACGACCGGGCCCTTCTCGACGCGGAAGCGCGGCGCGTCGCTCATGGCCTGCGGGTTCTGGCCAAAGGCCGCCAGGCGCGTGACCATCTGCAGATGGCCTTGCGCCTGCATCGAGCCACCCATCACGCCAAACGACATGACCGGCTGGCCGTCGCGCGTCACGAACGCGGGGATGATGGTGTGCATCGGCTTCTTGCGAGGCGCGACCTGGTTGACGTGGCCGGGCGTCAGCACGAAGTTCAGGCCGCGGTTGTGCAGGCTGATGCCGGTGCCCGGCACAACCACGCCCGAGCCGAAGCCGTGATAGTTGGACTGGATGAACGACACCATCGTGCCGCTGGCGTCCGCCGCGGTCAGGTAGACGGTGCCGCCGGTGGCAGGCGTGCCTGCGGTGGGTACGCTGGCGCGGTCCATCGAGATCAGGCGGGCGCGCTCGGCGAGATAGGCGCGGTCAAGCAGGGCGCGCGCGTCGGTGCGCATGTGGCGCGGATCGGCGACGTGATGGTGCAGGTCGGCAAACGCCAGCTTCATGGCTTCGATGCTGACGTGATAATAGTCGGCGCTGTCCCGGCCCATGCTTTCCAGGTCGAATTGTTCCAGCATGCCCAGCGCCATCAGCGCCGAAATGCCCTGGCCGCTGGGCGGGATCTCGTGCAGCTCGTAGTCGCGGAACGACTGCGAAATAGGCTTGACCCATTCGGCCTGATGTTCGGCCAGGTCTACGGCGCTGAGCGCGCCGCCCGTCTTGCTGGCGTAGTCCGCGATTTTGCGGGCCAGTTCGCCTCGGTAGAAGCTCTCGCCGCCGGTTTCGGCGATGTCGCGCAGGGTCTTGGCCTGGTCCGGAAAGCGCCACCATTCGCCCGCCTGCGGCGCGCGGCCCTGCGGCAGGAAGGCCTCGGCAAAGCCGGGCTCGGCCGCGAGCTTGGGCGCCTGGTTGGCCCATTGGCGCGCAATGGTGGGCGACACCGCAAAGCCTTCCTCGGCGTACGCGATGGCGGGTTCGAAGAGCTTGGCGAAAGGCAGCTTGCCGAAGCGGTCGGACAGCGCCTTCCAGCCGGCAATCTGGCCCGGCACGGTGACCGTGCCCCAGCCGGTGCCCGGCATGGCGTCGCGTCCCTTGAAGTAGTCGGGCGTCCACGCGGCCGGCGCACAGCCGCTGGAGTTCAGACCGTGGAGCTGGCCGTCATGCCAGACCAGGGCAAACATATCGCCGCCGATCCCGTTCATCACGGGTTCGACGACGGTCAGGGCGATCGCGGTGGCAATGGCGCTGTCAACGGCATTGCCACCGGCCAGCAGCATGCGTAGTCCCGCCTGCGCAGCCAGCGGCTGGCTGGTCGCGACCGCGTTGGCGGCCAGGACCGGCATTTTTCGGGAAGCGTACGGAAAAGACCAATCGAAGGGGGAGGACATGGATGCTGGAACTCGTTAGAAAAATTACTGCGGTGTGATGCCGGCCTGGTCGATCAGCTGCTTGGTGCGCGGAATCTCGGCCTTGATGAAGGCGGCGAATTCCTCGCGGCTGCCGCCACGCGGCTCGGCGCCGGCTTCGGCGAGCTTACCGCGCAATGCGGGATCGGCGAGCACTTTGTTGACGGCCTGGTTCAGCTTGTCGAGGATCGGCGCAGGCGTGCCCTGCGGCGCGACAAGGCCGTACCACGGCGCGATGTCGTAGCCCGAGAAACCTTGCTCGGCGATCGTGGGGATGTCCGGCGCCAGCGCCGAGCGCTGCGAATTGGACATGCCCAGCGCCAGCAGCGAGCCGCTCTTGGCTTGGGGCAGGCCGGTCATGATGGTATCGAAGTACATCGACACCTGACCGCTCAGCAGGGCGGGGATGGCTTCGCCGGCGCCCTTGTAGGGCACGTGCAGAATGTCGATGCCAGCGACGGACTTGAGCATCTCGCCCGCCATGTGCGAGGTCGTGCCCGTGCCGAACGAGGCGTACGTCAGCTTGCCGGGATTGGCGCGCGCGTAGGCCACCATTTCGGGCAGCGTCTTGAACGGCTGCGACGGATTGGCCAGCAGGATGTTGGGCGTGTAGGCCACCATCGACACCAGCTCGAAGGCATCGGGGTCGTAAGCCAGGCGCTTTTGCAGGAAGCGGTTGGTGACGACGGCCGCCGGGCCGCCCATCAGCAACGTGTAGCCGTCCGCCGCCGACCGCGCGACCGACGCGCTGCCGATCGCGGCGGCAGCGCCCGGGCGGGCCTCGATGACGAAAGGCTGGCCCAGTTCGGCGGACAGCGCCGCGCCAAGCTGGCGCGAGATCAGGTCCGTGGCCGAGCCGGCCTGGAAGGGCACGACGATGCGCACGGGATGCTGCGGCCAGTCCGTGGCTTGCGCGGCCGCTTGCGCCCCGAAGGCCATCGCGGCGGCGCCTGCCAGCGCCCGGATGAGACGAAATTTCATGGATTCCCCTTGATCGCGTTATGGAAAGCGTGTGGGCCGGGCGGATCTCTTGCCCGTTCCGGCCGCGCAGGCGCGGTCTGCCGCGTCCTGGCCTGAATTAAACGCAAGGAGCGAACCCCCGGCCATTAGTGTTTGCATCCATGGATCATTGGATCCAATTTGTGTTATTTTCGCCCTTATCTATCATGGCGGCTTTTCCAGCCCGGGGACGTCAGTGCTGCAATTCCAGAAGACAGCCATCAGCGCCGAAGACGAGGCGTACCTGCATCTACAACGCGAAATCCGCCTGGGTCGCTATGCACCCGGCCAGCGCCTCGTGCCTGACGTGGTGGCCGCCGAAATCGGCACCAGCCGCATGCCGGTGCGCGGCGCGCTGCGTCGCCTGGCCTCGGAAGGCCTGGTCGAAATCCGCGCCAACCGCGGCGCCGTGGTGCGCGGCCTGAATCAGCAGGAGATGCTCGAGGTCTTCGAAATGCGCTCGGTCCTCGAAGGCTTGGCCACACGCAATGCCGTGGCCAACATGGGACCCGAACACATCCGCCGCCTGACCAACATGCTTGAGCAGCTGGACCAGGGCGCAAACGAAGACCTCGACTGGACCGCCGCCCACCGCGAATTCCACGAATACCTGTGCAGCTTCTGTAAACAACCGCGCCTGCTGAACCAGATCTCGGAACTGCACTCGGTCGTCGAACCCTACATGCGCCTATGGGCCGCCCAACCCGGCCGCGTGCTGCGCGTCCGCGAATCGCACCAGGAACTCATCGACGCGCTACAAACCCGCGACGCGGCCCGGTGCGAAGCCGCCATGCGCCAGCACGTGCTGAATACCGTGCCCGCATTGCAGGCCTTTCTGGAGCAGGCGGGCTGATCCACGTGCCGCCGCGATAACCCGCCGCCGTGCCCTGGGTGTCAGACACCCACCAAAGGCCACCGGCGCCAGGCGTCTGACACCGCCCAATAGCAATCAACCATCAAGCGCGTCACACCTTCTTCAACGCCGCCTATTACAACGGGGAAGACGTCCGACTGCGGTTCGTGCGCAACGTGCTGCGTTAGGGCAGAGCGGGGCGAAGCAGGCCTGGCCGCTCACCGGACAGCATTTGCGGATCTCCGTCGCATTCACATATAGCCGGGAGTAATATGACGCGTCCGGCGGAGTCAGTCCGCCGGCGCGAGCAAGCCGATTTACGCCTGGTCCTTCCCACCCCCTGTCGACAGCGGAGCGTCCCTCCGTGCCTGCCCTCGGTGTCTGCAAGTCCTGGCGCGCAAGCGGCCATAAAAAAGACATCGAGGAGAAGAGGATTGGACAAGCAAGAGTCGGGCGGCTGGTATTTCGGCTGGAACATCGTCGGCGCCGCCACGGTACTCACCCTGTTTACGGTCGGCTTGCGCATGGGCATCGGACCGTTCTTCCTGCCCATGGCCGAGGGGCTGGGTTTTTCGCGCAGCCTGCTCTCCAGCATCGTCGCCATCGGCATGCTGTGCTATGGCCTGGGCATGCCGCTCGCCGGCTATCTGGTCAGCGTGCGCGGCACGCGCTTCGTGCTGCTGACCGGCACGGCCATCGTTGTACTGGCCTCGATCTGGACCGTCTTCGCGCGCGGCCCACTCGAATTCCTGCTGGCCTTCGGCGTCGCGCTGTCCATCGGTCTGGCCTTCACCAGCCCGGTCGCGCTGACGCCCGTGATCAGCCGCTGGTTCACGCGCCAGCGCGGCATGGCGCTCTTCTTCCTGTCCACGGGGTCGATGGCCGGCATTGCGCTGATGACCCCGACGCTCACCTACGCCATCTCGGCCGTGGGCTGGCAGGAAACGCTGCTGGGCTTTGCGGTGCTGTTTGCGCTGCTGACCGTGCCGGTTGCGCTCTTTGTGATGCGCGACGAGGCGCCCGAGCACACCGACCTGCTGCCCCACCAGATCATCGAAGAGACCGGCGCGGCCAGGCCGGCAGCCAAGGCGGCCGCGCCAAGGCTGGGTGATGCCCTGCGAACGTTGCCGTTCTGGCAGGTTGCGTTGGGCCTGTTCGCCTGTGGTTTCAGCATGAACCTGCTGGGCACGCATGGCATGCCCATGCTGATGGACCACGGCTTTGACGCCACCACCAGCTCGCTGGGCATCGGCCTGATCGGCCTGGTCGCCATTTTCAGCACCCTGGTGCTCGGCCGCATGTCGGATCAGGTCGAACGCCGCAACATCCTTGCCGCGATTTATCTGGTGCGGGGCCTGGGTTTCTTCGCGCTGGTCATGGTGGGCGCGCATTGGGAACTGTACTTGGCCGCCACCATCGGCGGCATCGTCTGGGCCGGCAGCATCGCGCTGTCCTCGGCCATCCTGGCCGACGTGTATGGCATACGCCTGGTCGGCATGCTCTACGGCCTGACGTACTTGGGCCACCAGATCGGCGGCATGATCAGCTCATGGCTGGGCGGCTGGGCGTTCGAGACATTTGGCACGCACTGGGTGGCGTTCGGGGCGGCCGGCACGCTGCTGTTCCTGGCCGCGTTCATCTCGATGCGCCTGCCGCCGCGCGGGGTCATGCGCGCGCCAAGCGCGGTGCCTGCCGCGGGACGCTGAATCGCCCGCGTGGCGGCGGTATGCCGGGGGTGCGCCGCACCCCCGGCCCGCAGGCGTTAACGGTCTTTCAGCAACGACACCAGCTCGGGCACATAACGCTCGCCGCCGCCTTGCGCGACCGCCTGATCGAACGTTTGCTGCACGGCGGCGCCGATCTCGCGGACCGCGCCGGATTCGGCAGCCATGGTGTTGTAGTACGAAAGATCCTTCTGCGCGTTCGACATGAAAAAGCGCAGCGACGAGGGGTCCTGTTCCAGCAGATACGGCTTGATGCGCTCCAGCGCCACGCCACCGCCGCCGCCCTTGGCCAGCACTTCGGCAAAGACAGCCGGGTCGATATCCGAGCGCAGCGCGCACGCCGCGGCTTCGGACAGCAGCGCCACCACGCCCAGCGACACATAATTGTGCAGCAGCTTCATGCGGTGGCCTGCGCCCACCGGGCCGGCATGCGTGATGTTCTCGGCAAAGCAGGCGAGCAGCGGCTTGCATTCCTCGAACAGCGCCGCGTCACCGCCCACCAGCAGATTCAGTCGGCCCTCGGCGGCCTCCTTCGGGGTGCGCGTCATGGGCGCGTCCAGAAAGCGTCCGCCGCTTTCGGTGACGGCCTGCGCAACCTTCACGGTCGACGACGGGATGGCCGTCGAGCAGTCGATGATGACGGTGCCGGGACGCAGTCCTTCGAGCACGCCGGCCGGCGACAGCAGCACGGCTTCGACTTGCGGACTGCCCGTGACACACAGGATGATCACATCCGACTGTGCAGCGAGCTCGGCGCCGCTGGCCACGCTGACCGCGCCGGCCGCCTTGAGCGCGTCCAGCGGCTGGTTACCCGGGTGTTCCAGCACGGTCAGCGCGTGACCATGCTTGACCAGATTGCTTGCAATGCCGTGGCCCATGAGGCCGATACCAACCATGCCGACTTTCGCCATCTTCAAATGCTCCTGCCATGTAGGGTGATCGTTGTGCCGTAAATCTTACCCTCAGAAGGTGCGGGCGGGGCCGGGAGGGCGCGGCGACTGTCCGCCTCCATGGGGGCGCGTGTTGAGAATTCCGCATGCGTCCGCGCGCCGATCACCGCGCTATGCCTGCGCCCGCGCGTCTGGAATACTTTCGGGGATCGTCCTTCGGGACTCTTGCATCGCCAGCCATGACAGACTCTCTTCCCGCCGGTTTCACGCCCTGGTATCCCAGCAGCCAGTTCATGCGCCACCTGAACGACCTCGGCCCGTTCTACCGCCGCAAGGCCGACAACGTGCTGGCGCTGCGTGTCACCACGGCGCACGGCAACATGCACGGCATGGCGCACGGGGGATTTCTGGCCACGTTCGCCGACAGCGCGCTCGGCCTCGTCATTTCCGAAGATGCCCACGTGTCTGTGGTCACGGCGCAGATGTCCGTTGAATTCCTGAATGCCGTCAATCCAGGCGACTGGCTCGAGGCCCACGTGCAGATCGACAAGCAGGGCAAGCGTCTCATCTACGCGACCTGCCGCCTGCAGGTGGAAGGCCGCGTCATGCTCAAGGCCAGCGCCGTGTTCGCGGTGCGGCATGCAGCGGTGCCTGCTTCGGACGGCTAACCGGCGAAGCCGGCATGGCCGGCAGCACAGGTTTGCGGGTTGGGAATACGCCGATCACCGGGCATTCCGTACCGTGCACCGCGCTACAGATAAGGTGTGGCCAGCCAGATCACCTTGTTGCGAAGGCGCTTCGTAAAGGGCGCCTGCAGCAGATCCTCCAGCGTCACGCGGTGCGCATTGGCGATCAACGCATCAACGCGCGCGCCGATCCAGCGCGCCACCTCGGGATCGTAGATCTCGGTGTCCAGCTCGAAATTCAATCGCAGGCTGCGCGGGTCCAGGTTTGAGGACCCGGCGTAAGTCCAGGCGCCGTCCACCGTCATCAACTTGGAGTGATCGAACGCGCCGCTTGATCGCCACACGCGGCAGCCCGTGCGCACCACCTGGTCCAGCTGCGCCGTCATCGCATAGTCCACCAGGCGCAGATTGTTCTTGCCCGGGATCACGATGTCCACCACGATCCCCCGGCGCGCCGCCGTGGCTAGCGCCCCGATCAGCGTCTGATCCGGCAGAAAGTAGGGCGACTGAATCCGCACGTGATGCCGCGCCACCGCCAAGGCGCCCAGCAGCATGTTGTGCGTGCTGCCCAGCGCGCGGTCCGGACCGGACGGCACGCAGCGGATCGGCACGCGGCCCGACGGCGGCAGGTAATCAGGATCGAACCACGGTTTGGCGGACAGCGATTCGTGCGTCGTGAAGTTCCAGTCATGCGCAAACACCGACATGAGCTGCGTCACGATCGGTCCTTCCACGCGGAAATGCGTATCGTGGTTGGTGGCATCCCCTGCCAGCGCGCTAACAAAGGCCGCGCGCACGTTCATGCCGCCCGTGAAGCCCACGCGTCCGTCGACCACCAGCACCTTGCGGTGGCTGCGCAGATTCGCGTAGGGCATGCGCAGCACACCCATCGGATTGGTCATGAACCGCGCCACGGGAACGCCCGCCTGCGCCAGCATGCGCACGATCGGCGGCCGGGAATACTTCGAACCCACCGCATCGATCAGCACCCGCACCTGCACGCCGCGCGCCTGCGCTTCGATCAGCGCCTCGGCCACCTCGCGCCCGATCGGATCGTTATCGAAGATGTAGCTCTGCATTGCCACCGAGTGCCGCGCCTCGCGGATGGCCTGCAACATCGCGGGATACGTCTCGTCGCCACCCGACAGCGGCCGCACTTCGTTGCCGCCCAGAAGCTCGAACCGGCTCACGCGGTCGCCCAGTACCTTCAACGACGCGAACTGCTCGCCCGAGATCGGCACCACATCCACCGGCGCCGTCGCGACCTGTCCGGCATCCTCCAGCATCGCGTCGTCCCGCTGCTGCGACACCCGCGTCTTGCGGATACGGTTGATCCCCGCCACAAAATAGAAGAGCGCCCCAAGGATCGGCGAGAACATCGCCACCCCCACCCAGCCAATGGCCGCCCGCACATCCTGCTTGGTCATCGCGGCATGCACCGCCGCGCCCGTACCCGCCACGATGCTGATGGCAAAGGCAACATGAGGCCAGTATTCGATCAAAAATGCGTGTATGCGATCCATGGCGATGGCTTGAGACACGGCCTCCAGTGTTTAACCAAGCGCAAGAATAGCAAGGCTGCCGCCCGTGGCAAGACTACTTTTCGAAGGCGATTTCACATCCTTCAAAAAATCGTGCTAGAATTCGGCCTCTTCGTTGTTGAGCATCTTTCGAACCAGATTTCAAAGACGCACGGCGATGAAGGTAGTGAAGTCAAGCACTGAGGGAAACTGAAGTGCAAAGCAGTACCAGAGGTGGCTGTAGCTCAGTTGGTAGAGTCCCGGATTGTGATTCCGGTTGTCGTGGGTTCGAGCCCCATCAGCCACCCCAAGAATTCTTGTGAAATCAGGCACTTACGCGAAGGCGAAGTGCCTTTTTTCTTTTCACAATGCGATTCTTTGAACGGGTTTTTGTCCATCAAATCCCACCGGACGCCGAAATGGCAGATGGTCGCCATTTGAGAGATCTCTTTGTTCGCACGGGCTGGCGCGCCGCCCTCGGCGCGCGCTTGCAGAAACTGATATCTGACCCCGCAAGCAACTCTGTCAAGTAGACATTGGCCGATAGCCGATCGGAGCAAGGGTTAATCGAGGCATGCATTGCACCGGCGGTAGGCCACCCAGCGATTCGTGTGGGCGGTACTCGTTGTAATCGACCAGCCATCGGTCGGTAATTGCTTGAACCTGCTGACGGTTGGCGAACAGATGTGCATCAAGAGCTTCAGTGCGATAAGTGCGATTGAACCGCTCGATAAAGGCGTTTTGATTCGGCTGTCCCGGTTGGCTTCGTCGATCACGTTCAGCGTTCTGAATCGTCGGCCGCAATAGCGCGCGTCATGCATGAAGTCCAGCGCCAACAGCAGTTGGGCTCCGTGGCCAAGTCCAGCCTCGCTCTCACGGCAAGAGGCGGCGAGGCGAGTCTTCGCGAGAATCCTAAGCTGATAGCTGGGGATTGATCCTGCCTCGGGACCATACCCTTGGTGACGACATGCCAACCACTTGGCTGTCACGCGGTCCCGGTCGCGACGTATCTCTCCAAAATTAGAAATCCTCTGATGGGAACGCGGCCCGCCTCGTTCCTATACTTCGTCACTCGTGTGCAGGCCGATGCAGATTTCCGGATGCGCTTCACCGCTATCGCCGTGCCAGGCCGATACAGCGTAAGTATCCCGGTGCCTACACCTTTGATCGCGCAAGTCCATTGCGGCCTGCATGCCACGCGATCAAGCGAGGTGGCCGCAAGGTAATCGTCAGTGCGGTCTGCAACGGCTTGCCGCCATGTCGGACGCTTTGCATTCTTGCCATTACTGATGATGCCGTATTTCGAACAGTCGCTGAGGTGGGGGCAGTATCGCCCGCGTTTTTTCCAAGATGCCCGCCTCGCGCCGCGGGTCATAGCAGCATCCCCGGCCGATTCCAATCCCACCCCCACTGCCAACCCTGCTGGCGCCAAGGCATATATCGTTGACGAGGACGAATCGTCGGCATGGGCGGTCCGGCGGATTCTTGGGGATTTTTCCATTGAGGTCGTGCAGAGCCGAACGGTCCGCGATTTCTTGTCCATTTATTCGGCGGGCGAGTGCGACTGCCTGATCATGGATTTCGGAAAGCAGGCGGCCGACACAGCCTTGCAGCGCGACATGGTGCAGGCGAACGCGGCCTTGCCAACTATCTTCATCAAGTCCGAACCTGAGTTCGGGGATGCGGTTGAAGCGATGCGGCGCGGCGCGGTCGACTTCTTTGCAAAGCCTTTGAATTCAAGCCGGCTCTGCCAATCCATTCACTTTGCGCTGCGCTTGAGTCGTGGCGCTTACCTGAATCGGGTCCGGGCGAACGAGGAAGAAGCGCGGAAAGCGATGCTCACGCCGCGCGAACTGGTGATCGTTCAGGGCGTGATCGCCGGAAACTCCAGCAAGGAGATCGCAGAGCATCTCCATATATCGGTCCGAACCGTCGACAACCACAAGGCGCGGGTTTATTCGAAGCTGAACATCAACACCTCGCTCGCGTTGGCACGCCTTTTCATTGGTCTGATAAAGCCCGGCAACGACTGGCGTTTCGTTGAGGAAGACCCGGATTACGTGCCTGCAAAAGGGTAGTTTTACTCTGCATTCCGGTCTGTCGATCTTGAAATAATGTGACGCCCAGTTTTCAGATTCATTGACGCTGAACGTGGCCTGCAGCCTTGCACGACATCCGTGATGTCAATGCAAAGCGCCAAAACGGAGCATCAAGGTCTGCCTGAAGGACACGAGGTGATTGGGGTCTCGAAGAGTGGGCGCCGCTGCGCCCCGCTTGTCGAGAAATGTATAACGCGCACAGCGCATCGTTGATTAAGTCACAAGGACCGTTATGAACAAGAAAATGATCTCCCGATTCGCGTGCTTGGGAGTCGCTGTTGGACTGATCGCAGTCAAGCCAGGCCAAGTCATCGCCGCCGAAGACTTCAAACCGCCCGTGGGAAAGATCACGCAACGTGCAGCGCCCGCCAAAGGGGCACCGGCAGCTTCCACGAGCGCCCCGGCAGCGTCCGGCGCGACCACAGGGGGTCAGGACATCGCCCGTGCCCGTACGGCGGCCGCAGCGCCGGACAAGGGCCTTTCCATCACCTCGGGTGCAACACTCAATTCCCAACTGATCCGGGTGCGCACGTCGGGCGGCACAGGATCGTTGAATTTCCGGTTGCTCGACACCAGCGGCAAACCTGCGGAGCTGCCTGCCGGCCTGGTGTTTGGATCCGATGGGTCGCTGTCCGGCGCGGCGCCCTCTGTCGCCAGCCCCAAGACGTTGACGTATCTCATCCAGGTCGAAGACAGCGGTGGCGGCAAGGCCAGCCGTACGGTGCAATTGACCATCAATCCGCCCTTGAACGTCGAGGGCGGTTCTATTCAAGCCACGGCGGGTGGACGAATCAAGAGCCCGGTAAAGTTCATCAACGTCAGCGGCGGTACGGGCAACTACGCCGTTTCCTATTCGAACCCCGACGGCAGTGCCATGCGCATGCCTTCTGGTCTGGTGCTTGACGGTAGCGGCCGTGTCAGCGGCGCCGTGCCCAAGTCCTCGGAAAAAATGGTGGGGCTCACGGCCACCATCAGCGACGAGGGCGGTGCCCGAGTCTCCATTCCCGTGGATTTCAACCTGGCGCCGGCGCTGGAAATCTCGACCCATCCGATTGAATTGACCGCGGGCGCCACGATGCCGGCGGCGCTGCCTGTGGTGAACGCCAATGGCGGGAGCGGCGCCGTGCGCTACGCGCTGTTCGACAAGGACGGCACGACGCCCGCCCGGCTTCCGGAAGGCCTGAAGTTTGACGAGGCCACCGGAACGCTGCGCGGTTTGGTGCCACCAACGCCGCAGGAAGGCCGGTACGTGGTGCTGGCCCAAGACGCCGGCGGCGGCGAAGCCAGCGCCCGATTCGAATGGAAGATCAATCCCCAGCTTCAGATTTCGTTCGAATAACCTGAGCTGATTTACAAGACGCCCGCCTTCTGCATGCCGTATGCAGAAGGCGGGCGTTTCAGTTTTGTGCGGGTTGCCAACGCCTCCCATCGTGAGACGGGAGGCGCCCCGCGACTTTGGTTTGCCGTTGACGTCCGGTCATGACGCCCTTCCAGGGGGGGCGACCGCGATATCGTCCCTCAGACGGGCGATTCAGTACGTAACATATCTTTCCGGCTGGATGCCATTCGCGGTTGGCGTTGGCGATATGCTTGTTCTCTGACTCGTACTACGGGAAAGCCATGAGCGCAATGACTGAAGAACAGACTGCGGCTTTCAAGCCTGACGCAAAGATTTCGACCGGAAACACCGGCATTGATGACATCCTTGGCGGCGGCTTGGACCCCAACAAAATGTATCTCTGCGAAGGCAGGCCGGGCACAGGCAAGACGACCATGGGAATGCAATTCCTGTTGGAAGGCGTGCGCCAAGGCGAGCGCGCGCTTTATGTCGCGCTATCCGAGAGCCCAGCGGAACTGAGACTGGTCGCGCACCGCCACGGATGGTCATTGGACGGTGTCGAGATCCTTGAGCTGGTTTCCGAAGAGGTTCTGGACCCCGATCGGGAACTCACCGTGTTGCATCCCGCCGAGATGGAGCTTACCGAGACTACGCGCCTGATTCTGGACAAGGTCGAATCGCTTGATCCGGCGCGGGTCGTCATTGACAGCCTGTCGGAACTGCGTCTGCTGGCGCAGGGTTCGCTGCGCTATCGCCGCCAGATCCTGGCGATGAAGCACTTTTTCGCGAATCGCTCGTGCACAGTAATCTTGCTGGACGACCAGGCGGCCAAAGAGGACGACCTGCAATTGCACTCCATCTCGCACGGCGTCATCGCACTCGAGCAGATTGCGGTCGACTACGGCGCCCAGCGGCGGCGGCTGCGCATATTGAAAATGCGCGGCATGGATTTTCGCGGCGGCTACCACGACTTCACAATCAAGCGGGGTGGGCTGGAGGTCTATCCGCGGCTCGTCGCGGCGGAGCATCACAAAGAGTTTGCCCCGATTCCCACGCCCAGCGGCAATGCCGAACTGGATAGCTTGTTGGGCGGAGGGCTGGATCGCGGCACGAATGTTCTGCTGATTGGCGCCGCGGGGGTGGGAAAGTCTTCGCTTGCGGCGACCTATGCGCTAGCGGCGACGCAGCGCGGCGAGCATGCGGCCATCTTCGCGTTCGACGAGTCGCGCGCTACGTTTTTTGCGCGCGCCCGCGCGTTGGGATTGCCGATGGAATCCGCGCGGGAAGTGGGTCTTCTGACCTTCAAGCAAATCGATCCCGCGGAAATGGCGCCAGGCGAATTCACGGCGCTGGTTCGCCGCGCGGTCGAGGAGGACGGGGCGCGGGTGGTGGTGTTTGACAGCCTGAACGGCTATTTGAACGCAATGCCTGACGGCCGCTTCTTGATTCTGCAGATGCACGAACTGTTGAGCTACCTTGGGCAGCAGGGCGTGACAACGGTGATGATCCTGGCGCAGCACGGTATGGTGGGACCGATGGAAACGCCCATGGACATCAGCTATCTCAGTGATACGGTGATCATGCTGCGGTACTTCGAGTTTGAGGGACGCGTCCGACGCGCCATTTCCGTCGTCAAGAAGCGCAGTGGCGCACACGAGCATGCCATCCGCGAGTTCAGCATGTCGGGAGAAGGGTTGGTCGTCGGCCCGCCATTGACCTCCTTTCAGGGAATATTCTCCGGACAGCCGCAATACACGGGCGACGACCTGCGCCTTCTGCTGAATAATCCCGATGCGCCGACCTGAGGATGCCGAAGCGCGTGTGCTGGTCTATGCGCCGATCGGCCGCGACGGGGAAGCCGCCGCGCGGTTGCTGCAGCGTGCGGGCTTCGACACGCTCGTTTGCCGGGATATCGAGGACCTGCTGACGCAGGCCGAGACCGGCGTCCTGACCGTCTGCCTGACCGAGGAAGGCCTGTTCGGCAAAAGCCTGGAGCGGGTAGCCGAGTGGTTGAAGGCCCAGCCGGCGTGGTCCGGGCTGCCGTTTGTCGTGTTGACGGGCAAGACGCAGACTGGCCCGGTTGTGCGGTGGCGGGAGCGAATGATCGAACTGCTGGGCAACGTTTCGCTGCTGGAGCGGCCAGTTCATAGCCTTGCATTGACCACCATGGTTCAAACGGCGGCGCGGGCCCGGACGCGGCAATATGAAATCCGCTCGCTGCTTCAGGCTGAGAAGCAGGCTGCCCAGGTGCTTGAGTCGGTCGTCGCAAGCCGAACGCGCGAACTGGAAGTGGCCAATGCCGAACTTCAGCAGCAGATGCGCGAACGCAGCAAGATCGAAGAATCGCTTCGTCAGGCGCAAAAGCTCGAAGCGCTGGGTCAGCTGACGGGCGGGGTGGCTCACGATTTCAATAACCTGCTGATGGTCATTTCAGGCGGGCTGCAAATGTTGCAGCGACCGATCGACGACGCGCGGCGCACCCGCTTGTATTCCTCGATGAGACAGGCGGTGGATCGGGGCGCGTCGTTGTCGCGTCAACTGCTGACGTTTGCACGTCGCCAGGCCTTGCGTCCGCAGGTTCTGGACCTGAACGTGGTCGTTCGAAACATGCTCGAGATGCTGGAGCGCAGCCTGCGCGGCGACATCGTCATTGCGCTGGCGCTGGCTGACGATCTCTGGCCGGTCGAAGTGGACCCCGGCGAGCTGGAACTCGTCATCTTGAATCTGGCGGTCAATGCGCGCGACGCCATGCCGGACGGCGGCGTGATCGAAATCCGGACGGAGAACGTGGCGGCATCCGGAAAGGGTGAATTGACCGTCGACCACATCGCATTGCGGGTGTCAGACACCGGAACGGGCATGAGCGCGGCGGTAGCTGAACGCGTGTTTGAGCCGTTTTTCACCACCAAGGACGTCGGCAAGGGGTCGGGGCTGGGCCTGGCGCAGGCGTACGGCTTTGCCAAACAGTCGGGTGGCGCCATCGAGCTCTCCACGGAGATGGACGTTGGCACCATCGTCTCGGTCTGCCTGCCGCGGTCAAAAAGGCGGCTGGCTGCGCAGGGCAAGTCGGCTGAGGCCGGCACGGTCCAGGAGCGGCCTGCGGCGTTGAACGTGCTGCTGGTCGAAGACGACGCTGCCGTTGCGACCTTGACCGCCAGCATGCTGGAAGAACTGGGTTATGTGGTGACGCCCGCCGCCAGTGCAGCCGAAGCGTTGGAAGTGTTGAGCAACAACGCCGTCATCGATGTGATGCTGACGGATGCCATGATGCCCGGCGGCAAGAGCGGTATTCAACTGGCTCGGGAAGTCCGCGCCCAACGGCCGGATCTTCCGGTCGCATTGATGACCGGCTTTCTGGGCGAGGAAGTGAAAAGGGCGGGGCAAGAGGGTATTCCGCTGTTGTCAAAGCCTTACCGGCTGGAGCAGCTGGCGGGGCTGTTGCTCCGATTGACCGGGCGACGCGCGGCCGGGCGGGCATAAGAGACCGCGCAGAATGCCGCCGGAATGCAATTTGCTGACAGGGACGGTCAAGCCCAAGGAGACGCCATGATTTCGGAACGATTACGCAGATTGCGCCGCATCGCGGCCTTTGCCGCCGAACGCTCGGGGGACTATGTCGAGTTGGTGGGTATTGAATTGTCCCTATACCGGGCCGCGCTGGTCGCCACGGTCATCAGCAGTGTGGCCCTGGTTTTCTGCGGCCTGGGCACGTTGGGGTTCGTGTCCGTCGCCGCCATCGTGAGCTTCTGGGATACCGAGCATCGCAAGCTGGCGGCGTGGCTTGTTGCCGGCGCGTGGTTGCTCATCACGCTCATTTCGCTCGCCATTTCGACACGTAGCGCGCCGAAGGGATCACCCTTTGCGGAACTGAGCCATCAGGTGCGCCTCGATACCGCTGCTGCACGGAGCCATTATGACAACCACGCTGGCTGACAAGGTGGCCCTTCTGGCCAAGATGGAGCGCGACCGCCAGGCGCTCGCCGTTCCCATGCGGCGCAGCTCGCCCCGCAGCACGGTGGGCGCGGCCTGGGCCCGGACGGCGGCGCTTGCCGCGGGGGCGACGCTGGGATGGCCGCGATTTTTGCGCCAGCCCTTGCGCGCCATGGCTGCGGTGGCGATGCGCGACCGCGTCTCCGAATTGATGGGCCGCATGCAGGTGCGGCGCGTCAGCAATCCGATGCCTGATCCCGACATGGCGCGTCTGGAGAAGATGGTCGAAGCGGTGCGCGCGGCGGCCGAGCGTTCGGCCGATGACGCGGAGATCGAGCGTCTGCGGGCACAGCTTGACGATCAGGTGAGGCGGCTGCGGACGGCGCGGGCGTTGCTGGCGGCGCAGACCTCGCGTCCGATGCGGCCTTCGGATCCGTCTCGTCAGCCGGCTCCCGCACGTCCGCCGGATCTCTCGTTGCCCTCGGGCAGCCTCGCGGCGCCCACGGGGCGGGACGTGTCGGCGATTCCGTAGTTGGAGACGGTCCGGGAGGCGGCGAGGCCGTCTTGACACGCTACCGACCAACTAGTAGATTGGCGGCCATTCATATCGACGTGCGCCATCCCGCCAATCGGAGTCATTTTGGCCATAGCCCTGGAACTTTCTGCCCGTGCCGCCGAGATCGTCGCGCACACGAAACTGCTGCTCGCCGAAGGCGGTTATCACGGGTTCAGCTACGCGGACGTGTCCGAGCGCGTGCGCATCGGCAAACCCAGCATTCACCATCACTTTCCGACGAAGGCCGAGCTCGTCCTGACGGTCGTCATGCGTCATCGCGAAGAGGCCCTTGCCGGGCTGGCGGCGCTGGATCAGCACGTGGCGGATCCGGTGGGGCGTCTGACTGCCTACACGGATTACTGGGCCAAGTGCATCCGCGAAGGCAGCGCCTCGATGTGCATCTGCGCGATGCTGGCGGCGGAGTCGCCGATGATTCCGCCGGAAGTGGCGGCCGAGGTGCGGGCTTATTTCAAGGACCTGACCGCGTGGATCGCGTCAGTGCTTGAAGACGGGGCGAAGGCGGGGCGGTTTCATTTGCGCGATAGCGCTCAGGTCGAGGCGCAGGCCTTCATGTCCACCGTGCATGGCGCAATGCTGACGGCGCGCGCGTTCAACGATCCGAAGGCGTTTGCAGCGATCATGCAGGCCGCTATCCGGCAGATCGCGGCGTCGGCCTGATCCTGGAAGGGCGCGTGCGAAGGCGCGCACCATTTTTTGCACGGGCCATCTGGCTGCGCACCCACCGTCGCGGTGTGCGCGCCTGACGGCCCGGGCAACCTGTCAGCGTTGCCGGCGGCTGCGCGCCCGTTGACGATGCTGCTTCCGGGCGCGGGCCGTCAATGCGGACGCCAAGGCAAGAAGCTTGTCTTCGTCCAGACGCTCGGCGTCGACCAGTTGCTCGTCGGCGCCTTTGACCGCAATCAGCAGCTCGTCCAGCTTCAGGTGAAGCGCCTCGCTATCCTTGTTCTGGCTCTGCTGAATCAGGAAAACCATCAGGAACGTGATGATGGTCGTGCCAGTGTTGATGACCAACTGCCAGGTCTCGGAGAAGCCGAACACAGGCCCTGAAGTCGCCCACAGGGCGACCGCGATCAACGCGATGCCGAAGGCGACGGGCGAGCCCGCCCACTTGGTCACGAGGGTTGCGAACCGGTCAAAAAAATGGGAGACCGGATTGCGTTTGCCGGTCTTCCCGGGTCGTGATCGCGACCTGGATCCGGACGGCCGCTTTACTGCGTTCCTGGTCGGCATGGCGCTCCATCCATACATGCACGGGCTCTGAACACAGCAAGCCGTGTGCCCACGCGCTGGCACCGCCGCTGGCGGAACGGCGCGTGCTAGGCTCTCGGTGTTCCAGCCCGTCAGGTTGCGATGAAATCCCTACTGCAATCCGAAATGTTCCTGCTGCTGGCCTGCTTGCTCGCGGTCGCGGGGTTCGTGGTCGACCCGCAACTGGAGGGGCTTGGGCAAGCTGCAAGCCTGGCGGAGACCGCCGTGTTGATCGCGGCGATTCTTGCCGCATCGCTGAGCGTTGCGCGCCACGCGGAACGCATCGCACAGAGGCTGGGTGACCCTTACGGCAGCATGATCCTGACGTTGTCGGCGGTGCTGGTCGAAGTGATTGTGCTGGTGATCGTGGCGTCCAAGGCGGGATCGCCGACGCTGGTTCGCGACAGCATCTATTCTGCGGTGATGCTGGATATCAACGGCATCTTGGGCGTGGCGGCCTTGATCGGCGGGTTCAAGCACGGCGAGCAGGCCTACAACGATGATTCGGCGCGCACGTATAGCGTGATGATCCTGACTGCCGTCACGGTGTCGATGATCATCCCCGAGTTCGTGCCGCAGCCCAGTTGGCGGGCCTACAGCGCCTTCACCGTCGTGTCGATGTTGCTGATGTACGGTGTGTTTGTGCGGATGCAGACCGGGCCTCACAGCTATTTCTTCAGCTATAGCTATCCCGAGAAAAAGACACGCACGCCCGTGCCGCCCGGCGGTGGTCCCGGCTGGCGCCATTCGGCTGCGGTAATGGCTGTCGGCATCATTGCGGTGGGCGCGCTGGCCGAATTGATGTCGCATGCGCTGAACCGCGGTCTGGAAGGCATGGACGTGCCGGTTGGGTTGATCGCGCTGGTGGTGGCGGGCATTTCGGCCGCGCCCGAGATGTTGACGGCGTTCCGGGCGGCGCTGGCCAACCGCATGCAGTCGGTGGTCAACATCGCGCTCGGCGCGTCGTTGTCGACGGTGATCCTGACCGTGCCCGCGATGGAAGCCTTGGCTCTCTTTACCGGCCAGCGGATCGACATGGCGATGACGCCGCTGCAGACGTTGATGATGCTGGTGACGTTGATCGTCGCGGCCATCAACCTGAACGACGGCCAGACCAACGCGATCGAAGGCCTGACGCACTTCGTGCTGTTTGGCGCTTTCCTGATGCTGCTTACGTTGGGGTTATAACTGCGAGCACACGATTCCCCCGGAGCGCGAGGCCCCAGGGGAGTGGGAACGATTATTTCTTCAGACCCGCCAGGGCGTCGCGAAGCATCTGCTTAGGGTTTTCGTTGCACTGCTTGACCAGCATCGGCGTGCGGGTGCTGATGCCCTCGACGTCGAGCACGGCCTCTTCGGGCTTGCCCTTGTTGTTAAGCGCTTCTGCATAGCTGACGACGACGGGGCGATAGGTCTCTTGAACGCCTAGGAAATCCTGGCATTGCCACAGCGCAAGAGGCTTCTTTGCATCAGCTGCTTGGCCAGTGACCGCGAAGGTCATTGAGCCAATAAGACCAATCATCAGTAGGTGCTTCTTCATATTCGAGCTCCTGGGGTTGGCTTGCAGACGAAACGGCTTAATGAGAAATAGACAAAAACGGCATATACAAAAAACGTGAGCGCAGGCTCACCGTCCTAAATTACTGAAAACGGATGAGCGTCGTCAACGCAACTGTGCACCGAAGGGTGGAGTGAGGCTTTTATACCGGTTACGCCGTATCGTCAGGCGGTCGTCATTGCAATGCGGTGTCCAGCACCGTCATCAGCACAAAGCCCAGCATCAGGCCGCAGGTGGCGGGCACTTCGTGCCCTTTCCGGTGGGTCTCGGGAATGATTTCGTGGCTGATGACGAAGAGCATCGCGCCCGCAGCAAAGCCCAATCCCCAAGGCAGCAGCGACGCCGACCAGCCGACGATTGCCGCACCCAGCACCGCGCCCAGCGGTTCGACCAGGCCAGAGGCCATGCCGAAGCCCACCGCGAACGCGCGCCGGTAGCCGGCGGCCAGCAGCGCGATCGCCACCACCAAGCCTTCGGGCACGTCCTGAATCGAGATGCCCATGGCCAGGGAGCCGGCCTGCACGGGGTCTGCGCCGGCATAGCCGACGCCGATCGCCAGGCCTTCGGGAAAGTTGTGGAGCGTGATCGCAAAGACGAAAAGCCACGTGCGCCGCAGGTTGCGGGCTGGCTTGCCTTCCTTGCCCTTGATGAAGTGCTCGTGCGGCAGCACGCGGTCCAGAACCAGCAGCGCCGACGCCCCGAGCAGGATGGCGCCGGCGATGGAGAGTCCGGCGCCCCATGGTCCTCTGCCCAGCTCGCGGGCGGCATCCAGGCCCGGAATGATGAGGGAAAAGGCGCACGCGGCCAGCATGATGCCGGCGCCGAATCCCAGCAATGTGTCCTGGACGCGCTCGGGCACGCGTTGCGAGAAGGCGACCGGCAACGCGCCCAGTGCGGTCGCGCCAGCGGCGAGCAAGCCGCCCAGTAGCGCCGCGCCCACCGCCGGATGCGATGCGTCCAGGTAGCGCCACAGCGCGAAGACGCCGAACGCGCTGAGTGCGAGCAGAGAGGTTCCGAGCAGGCCCTTCAGCATGGATGCGCGCGGATCCGGCAGGATTTGGCCGTCCTGCACGGCGGGGCGGGGCACTTAAGGCGTTCCCGGATAGCGTTGCGACGTCAGCGCCCAAGATGGCCATGCGTATGCCGTAAGCGCTGAATCCTTTTGCGTGCGGTGGCGTGGCCGTTCCATGATGCTCCTCGGGTGAAGGCCGGCACGCCGTTTCGGGGCTGCCGGCAAGTCGTGCTGCGGTCGTGCGGCGCTGAAATAGCGCGCTGATGCTACAGGGCTGTGACGCTCTAGCAATGCGCGTGCCCGGCCCGGGGGCGTGGCCGCGGTCAATGAAAAAGAGCGCCCTAGGGCGCTCCAGAAGACTTACGCGCGTGTGGCGCTGGGTCAGGCAGCGATCAGGTCAGGCAGAACTGCGGGGCGCCGCTGGCGTCCACGCGCCGGATGCCCTTCAGGATCCATTTGGCGTGGCGTTCGGCTTCGTGCTGCGCGGCAAATAGTTTGCCGCTCGGGATGGGCCAGACCGCCTTCCCGTCGCGGTCGCCGTCACGTCGGGTCGTGACGTCGAGCCGGTACTTGCCGCTTGGCAACTCAATGACATCGCAGTGGACTTTGAATCCATCTACGCAAATACCATTTTCAGTATTCATCGTGCGCTCCAGAGAGTGGTGTTCAGGAATTTTCCTGCTCGGGATTTTCCGAAAAGTGCCTCTGGGGGGGTGCAACAAAGTGCAAGAATTCCCGACCAGTCCGAGCCGGCGATTTCGGCCATGAAAGTGCGCCGCCACGTGTCCGCCGGACGGTCAAATGAATTGGGCCCTGGACGATGTCCAGGGCCCTGGCGGGATATGCGTCGCAGGCAGTCGCTACCTGCGCGTGATCATGAATGGGGATGACGGCGCGCGGCCGACGACGCGAGATCTGACGCCGTCTTTCCACCCAGCTTTCCACATCTCGACGCGGCTGCGCCATTCATTGACTGATTCGCCGGTCTGCGCAGGCATGGCTGCGGTGCGAAGGTAGGGGCAATCCAAAAGGGTCAACCCTTGGCGCGCGGCGTCTGCTCCCAACTCCTGGATATCCACGTGCATGGCAACTCTCCCAAAAGATGCGAGCGGCTAGTGTGCCGATGGCACATCGCTCGCGCAACGAAGTGCGTGTAACGCGGCGTTTCCTTGTTACATCGTCGTAAGACTCTTGTTTTCCCCCGCGAAAAAAGCGCCCCGCGGTGCGGGGCGAAGATTCACGGTCCAAACAAAACGCAAACGTCACAGCGACGTGGCGAGGCCGTGCCGGCCACCAGACTCCCCAACCAGAGCCCGGTAACCCTGCCGCTGTGACACGCGAGCAGCCGCAACTATTGTTCCCGTCTCGCATGGCGGCAAGATGACTGCGGGCCGGGTCGCCGGTTGATGCGTGCGTACCGATGCGATTTCTACATGATCGGAAGATTTGACGTGCGCCGCGCGAACGGAACACGACTTGCTGGCCCTGATGGCCGGCGCGCCGTCCTGCGGCGCGTCTTCATCAACAAACGCGCCAGGAGAACTGAAATGAAATTCACCAAAGCGACCCACGCGAAAGCGCAAGGCGATGCAATTGTGTTCGAGATGGAGACGGCGGGCGTGACACGGCAGTTCGAAATATCGGGCGATGTGCTGCGGCAGCGGTTCGGCGCCGCCGATGACTCCGCGCCGGAATTGCTGCGGGCATTCGAGAGCGGCGCCGACGCGCTGCGCGAGCTGGCGCACCGCGCGCAGTGGGTGCCGGCAGACGGACCCATCCAGGTGGGCGAAGGCGATTTTGGCTGATGGCGAACGCAGCAATGCGGCCCACGGGCCGCGCCGCGCTGCTTCACCGGGCATGACGTTTGCTGGATGGCCCTTGTGCGCCGGACGGCATCAGGCCGGCAGCCGGCGACTTATTCACTACTGGAGGTCCGAATGAAAAACCGTCTTTTGAAGGCAGGGCTTGGCGCTGCAATTGTCCTTGGCATGAGTTCGGTTGTGCTCGCGCAAACCCCGCCTGCCCCGGGCGCGCAGGTTCCCGCTGCAACGAACAAGCTGGATAGCGAGGCTCGCGGCTTTCTGACCGACGCGGCGGAGTCCGGCCACCTTGAGATTGCCGGCAGCAAGATGGCGCTTGAAAAGTCGCAGAACGCCGAGGTAAAGCAATTTGCGCAGAAGATGATTGACGATCACACCAAGGTGGGCCAGCAGCTTGAGGCCTTGGCCAAGAGTAAGGGTTTTGAACCGCCCAAGGATCCTTCGTTGATGCAGACGGCCAAGCTCAAGGCATTGGGGCTGCGTGACGAAGGGTTCGACAAGGCGTATGCCGACGAGATCGGCGTGGACGCGCACGAGGATGCGGTCAAGCTCTTTGAGAAGGCCTCGAAGGAAGTGAAGGACCCCGAGGTCAAGCAGTTTGCGATCGAAACGCTGCCCAGCTTGCAGCAGCATCTGCAGGCCGCCAAAACGCTGCAGCAAAGCGTGTCTGCCAAGAAGTGATTCCGAACACAGGAGTGATCATGAGCCAGAAGACGTTGAAGGACCTGTTTATTCACGAGCTATCGGATATTTACAGCGCCGAAAAGCAATTGGCCCGCGCGTTGCCGAAGATGGCTCGCGCCGCCACTGATCCCACGCTGGCGGAGGCTTTCACCACGCACCTTGAGGAAACGCGCGGCCAGATTGAACGCATCGACAAGATCGTTGAAGGTGCGGATTTCCGGCTCAAGCGCATCAAGTGCGCCGCCATGGAAGGACTGGTGGAAGAAGGCAAGGACGTCATCGAAGACGTCGAAGAAGGCCCGGTGCGCGATGCCGCGCTGATTGCTGCGGCGCAGAAGGTCGAGCATTACGAGATCGCCAGCTACGGCACACTCTGCACCTTCGCCAAGCAACTGGGCGAGACGGAGGCGTTGACGCTGCTCAAGGAAACGCTGGCCGAAGAAAAGGCCACCGACGAAAAGCTGAGCATGCTGGCGCTGAAGCAGACCAATGCTGAAGCGGCCAAGGCAGGCAAGGCGAAGTAATTGCAACCTGCATGAAGCCGGTGGCGATGAATGCGGCCCTGTTTCCTTTTCGGCACAGGGCCGTGATCGGGTCACGAGCCGGGGGCGGGTATCCGGGAGCGCATCATGAAACCTGTTGACGATTCTTCCACTCGCGCCCGCCCGGCGCGGCGCGGCGCCAAGACTGGCCGGGGACCCTGGCTGATGCTAGCTGTCTGGATTGGCGCCGTGGCCGTGCTGTTCATCGTTGGACTGCTGATTCGCGGGATGTAGCCGCGGGGTTCGTGTCAGGCGCGCCGGCTATTGGCAGAGTCTCGATGCCACCATCGTGACGACCGTGCCGTCCGGCAGCTTGTAATGTCCATCGCCCTGCCACGTGACAAGTTGGCCGTCGGGCAGGCAGCAATAAGAGCTGGTCTTCTGGTCGCCCTGGGGCTGTGAGCAGTATCTGTCGATCCGGTAGGTGCTGCCATCGGCAGCGGCTGCCACCACCTCCATGACACGTTTGTATGCTGGGTTTGCCATGTGTGCCTCCTGTTCGCCGTTCGGGCTATTGGTGCATGCGGCCTCTGCGTGGTCAATACGCATCGCAGCATCAGCCAGGGCTTGAAGGGACGCATGGTGGCCGATGCGCCGCGGGAAGATCGGATCGCCGCACGCATCGCGGCTTAAAGGAGCGCAACCATGCACGAATTCGAGAGCCTTGACGGGCGGGTAATCCTTGTGACGGGCGGGGGCAGCGGACTGGGTGCGGCGCTGTGCGAGCAGCTTGCGGCCGAAGGTGCGCGTGTCGCGGTCAGCGACATCGACGAGCAGCGCGCAAATGCTGTCGCGGGCAAGTTGAAGGAAGGGGGCGCAGACGTCATGGCCTGCATCATGGACGTGGGCGTGGCGGCCGACGTTGCCGAGTGCATGGACGCGATCGTGCGGCATTTCGGCAAGTTGGACGCCATCGTTAACAGTGCCGGCATCGATGTGACGGCTTCCATCGACCAGCTTGACGCCGATGTGTGGGAGCGCGTGCTGCGCACGAATCTGACCGGACCTTTCCTGATGGCCAAGCTGGGTAAAAACCGGCTTAGTCCGGGTGGTCATATCGTGAACGTGGCGTCGACCGCCGCGCGGCGCGCGTGGCCCAATGCCAGTGCCTATCACGCCAGCAAGTGGGGGTTGATGGGGTTGTCGCATGCACTGCATGCCGAACTGCGCGGCATGGGCATCAAGGTCAGCGCGGTCATCGCGGGCGGTATGCGTACGCCGTTCTTGCTGGACCGGTTTCCGGATATCGACACGGGCACGCTGCAGGACCCCGCCAACGTGGCGCGTGCTGTGCGCTTCGTGCTGACGCAACCGCCGGAGACCGTGGTGCCCGAGGTTATGGTGTTGCCGATGAAGGAAACGTCTTGGCCCTGACTACAACCCAAGGAGATGCATCATGAGCACTAAACCCCATTCCCATCAGGACGATCCCGCCGACGCGGGCCGCAAGCCGGTGCCGCCTGGCGAACGCACGCTGTCGCACCGCCCGGCCGATCCGAACCGCACCGGCGCGGGGCGGCAGTTTCCGCCGGGCATGGATCCCGAGGACGTCTGGGATCCTGGTCGTGCCACACCGGATGCGCCGCCCGTGGACAACCGGTCCGGAGAAGGGCAGCCGCCAGATCGTAAAAAATGAAATTCGCCCGGCCGCCAGGGCGGGGGAAAGCACGCGAGGGCGACGACATGCCGCGCGACGCGTCCGCGAAGAAGAGGCGCCTATTTTGACGCCCGGCGCGGCGTCGGCCTGGGGCGCGCGGGGCTACGATTGCGGTCCGGAGCCTTCGCTCCGGAC